>JAISNV010000010.1 GCA_031276035.1 Bacteroidales bacterium
TAAATATAAATGTGTTATTTTGGAATATAAACTAATCTAAAAAATAATATGCGGTACAAAAATCGTAAAAAAAATCATTATAGAAGATAGAATTAATAGATTTAATTTTATTATCAATTATGAAATTTATCAAATTAGTTAAAAAAGACAATGTTAATCTCAATCGATGATCTAATGTTAAAATAATTACTAATTATTGTTTCCTAATAATTAATTGTTTTATATTTGCATCGAAAAAAATTAATGTGTAATAAATTATAAATATATGAAAAACATATTGGTAATAGGTTGTGCCGGACAAATTGGTTCGGAATTGGTGCCCGAATTGAGAAAAAGATACGGAGTAAATAACGTGGTTGGGACTGATGTATCTTTGGATAAGATTAAAGGTAATCTGGCAGAAGGTCCTTCCGAAGTATTGAATATTTCTGATACTCCCCGACTTATCGATTTGGTTAAGAAGTATAAGATTGATACAATTTATAATCTTGCTGCGTTATTATCTGCTGTTGCGGAAGCAAAACCGCAATTGGCTTGGGAAGTAGGCTTGATAGGTCATTATAATACTCTTGAAGTCGCTCGTGAATATAAATGTTCCGTATTCTTTCCAAGTTCGATAGGCTCTTTCGGTCCTTCAACACCTCATCAAAATACTCCTCAGGATACAATCCAGAGACCTACTACTATGTATGGCGTAACAAAAGTTTCCGCAGAATTACTCGGCGATTATTACAATAAAAAATACGGCGTTGATTCCCGTGGCGTCAGATTCCCGGGAATTATCTCAAACGTTACTCTTCCGGGTGGCGGAACAACAGATTATGCCGTTGAAATTTACTATGAAGCTGTGAAAAACGGCAAATATACTTGTCCGCTTAAAGCCGGAACTTTCCTTGATATGATGTATATGCCGGATGCTATTAAAGCTTGTATTGATGTTATGGAAGCAGATCCGTCAAAACTAATACATCACAACGGGTTCAATGTTACAGCTATGAGTTTCGATCCGGAAATACTTAAGAAGGCTATACAAAAACATATCCCGGAATTTGAATTGTTCTACGAAGTTGAGCCGATGAAACAATCAATAGCGGATTCATGGCCGGATAGTATGGATGATTCCTGCGCACGCCGTGAATGGGGGTGGAGTCCTGTATGGAACCTGGAAACTATGACCGAAGATATGATTAAAGTTATTAGAGATAAATACTCCAAATAGAATTAAGTAATTATTCTTTTTAATTCGAGATTTAACTTAGCTTCAATTCCCTTTAATTCTTTATCTTCGTTAATTAATAGTTCTATTTCCGAATGATCGGTTGTAAGTTTTAATTTCTCCTGAATTTCAGTTCTTAATTTTTTGATGTAACCGGCTTTTAAAGCATATACGGTTCTAAGAATAGTGTTATGAATATTATCACTTTCTTTACGTATATGAACTTTGTATTCTTTCCAGTTTTCACTTATCGAATAAGGACTTGCCAAAATACCGATTGCACATTTTGAAATTTCAGAGTCGGGATGATTAATGAAATATTTTTCGTCGGGAATATTTTCTTTTGTAAATTCTTCAGAAAAAATATCGAAAATCTTTTTGTAGAGATTATTCGTGAAAGTAACTTCATCTAAAGAAATCTCCGAAATAATAAATTCAGCAGTTGTTGCCATTCCATGCTCATCACCGGCATTATAAAAATCTGCTTTCTGAGCACCGTATAAAAGCAACTTTTCAATAATGCTTTTTTCTAAATATTCATAACCGTCATCTTCAACTAATTCTTTGTTGTAACTTTGACCCTTATCTTGCGGTTCAATATCAACAGGCTCGTCAATATCCGGTTTGTCTTTTTTGTAATTTCTTTTCCTGATTAATTTGTTAATTTCAATAATCAGAGTTTGTTCCTTAATATCAAGTAGTTTGCCGCATTCCTGAACATAAACGGAGCGATTGATAGCATCCGGAATCAATGAAATAGAATTTACAACATCCTTAATTACTTCCGCTTTTTTTATAGGATCATTATTCGTATCTCTTAAAAGCAATTCGGTTTTGAAACTAATAAAATCCTTAGAATTATTTTTGAAATAATTGATTACTTCCGATGATTGATTTTTACGAACAAAAGAATCCGGGTCTTCATTTTCAGGTAAGGGGATAATTCTCACATTCAAACCTTCTTCAAGAATCATGTCTATTCCGCGTAAAGAAGCTTTTATTCCGGCTTGATCTCCATCGTAAATGATTGTCACATTTTGCGTAAATCTTTTTATCAATCTAATTTGTTCGATTGTTAAAGAAGTTCCGGAAGAAGCAACAACGTTTTTAAATCCAGCTTGATACATGCTGATCACATCTGTATAACCTTCAACAAGGTAACACAGGTCGTGCGACATAATTGCAGATTTAGCAAAAAAGACTCCGTATAGCGTTTCACTTTTGTGGTAAATTTCTGTTTCCGGACTGTTAATGTACTTTGCCTTATTCTTATCGGCACTCATTATCCTGCCTCCGAAACCAACAACTCTTCCCGATAAATTATGTATGGGGAAAATTATTCTTCCGCGAAATCTGTCGAATTTCTTACCGTCATCATGAATACTTACTAATCCTGATTTTTCGAGAATATCATCCTTGTAACCGTTTTCTTTTGCGTTTTTATAAAAAGCTTCAAATTCATCCAAACCATAACCGAGCTGGAAAGTTTTTATCGTATCTTCAATAAATCCGCGTTCTTTAAAATACGATAAGCCTATATCTTTTCCGGCTTTAGTATTAAAAAGAGTTTCGGAGAAATATTTCTGTGCGAAAACATTGATATTAAACAATCTGTCTTTAATGTCGTCACGCAGGATTTCCTCAGCGGTGCGTTCGGTTTCTTCAATTGTGATATTGTATTTTGCCGCAAGATATTTTAGAGCTTCCGGATATGAACAATGCTCGTGTTCCATTATAAAATGCACAGAGTTACCGGCTTTTCCGCAACCGAAACATTTGAAAATACCCTTGGCGGGCGATACTACGAATGAAGGAGTTTTTTCATTATGAAACGGGCATAAACCAAGAAGGTTGGCACCGCGTTTCTTTAAGGTAACAAAGTCGCCGACAACCTCTTCAATTCGAGCAGAATCAATTATGGTATTAACAATATCCCGTTTTATCATAAATGCAAAGATAGTTTTTTCAGTTGACAATTTATAATTGGCAGTTGACAATTTTTATTAGTTGATTATGAGTAATTGTCGATGATGTATTTCAATCAGCACTATCTAATGTGCTTCGAGCCAGTTATTACCAATTCCGACAGATACATCAATAGGAACACTTAATTCTATTGTGGTACTCATTTTATCTTGAACTATTTTACTCAAAAGTTCGGTTTCGGATTTATGAGTATCAAAAATCAACTCATCATGAACCTGCAAAATCATTCTGGATTTAAGATTTTTATCCTCAATTTCTTTTTCAATATTGATCATTGCAATTTTTATCATATCGGCGGAAGAACCCTGAATGGGGGCGTTTATAGCGAAACGTTCGGCATAACCGCGTGTAACATTGTTTCTTGAATTTATATCTTTGATAAAGCGCTTCCTGCCCAAAATGGTTTCAACATATTCATGTTCTTTGGCAAATACAACAATATCTTCCATATACTTTTTAATATTCGGATAACTTATAAAGTATTGCTCAATTAATTCAGCGGCTCTTTTACGTGGAATATGAAGTCGCTCCGACAAACCGAAAGTTGATATTCCGTATATTATGCCGAAGTTTACTGTTTTTGCCATTCGTCTCATATCGGCAGTAACTTCCTTTTCAGGAATCCCGAAAACAGCGGCAGCAGTTGCAGTATGAATATCTTTACCTTCTTTGAAAGCGTTTATCATGCCTTTATCTTTGGAAATATGCGCTATTAGTCGTAATTCTATCTGTGAATAATCGGCAGACAGAAAGATAAAATCATTGTTACGCGGAACAAATGCTTTCCTGATTTCTTTTCCGCGTTCGGTTCTAATAGGAATATTCTGTAAATTAGGATTGTTGGAACTTAATCTTCCAGTTGCAACAACAGCCTGATTGTAAGTGGTATGTATTCTTCCTGTTCTTGGATTTATCAATTGTGGAAGCGGTTCCACGTATGTTGATTTAAGCTTTGTTAATGAACGATAAGAGAGAATATCATCTACAATGGGATGAATAAATTGTAGTTTGGAAAGAATATCTTCCCCGGTAGAATATTGTCCGGTCTTTGTTTTCTTCGGTTTTTGCGCAATCTTCAATTTATCGAATAATATCTCTCCCAACTGTTTCGGCGAATTAATATTAAAAATCTCACCGGCATAATCATAAATATTTTCTTCCAGTTTATAAATATCCTTGCTTAATTCTTCTGAGAAAGAATTAAGTGCATTGGGATCAATTCTCACACCTTCAAACTCCATACTCGTTAAAACTTTCACCAAAGGCATTTCTATCATTTCAAAAAGCTTGATATTGTTGGTTTTCTTTAATTCTTCATTTAAAATTAAATATAATTGATAGGTAATATCAGCATCTTCAGCGGCATATTCTTTTAAAATCTCAAGATCAACATTCCGCATATTACCCTGATTTGCACCTTTCTTACCAATTAAGCTTTCAATAGAAACCGGATTATAATTCAAATATACCTGGGCAAGATAATCCATATTATGTTTTGTTTCCGGATTTATCAAATAATGTGCAATCATCGTATCAAAAATCCTTGCTTTAACATTTATATCATACCATTTCAAAACCAAAAAATCGAACTTAAGATTTTGTCCTATTATTAGCATTTCCGGATCATTAAAAAAAGTTTTGAATTTTGAAATAATTTGACAGGTTTCATCAAAATTATTCGGACAGGTAATGTAATAAGCTTTATGCTTTTCGAAAGCAATTGAGAATCCGACAAGTTCACAGTTATTGGCATCAAGCCCCGTTGTTTCAACATCAAAAGCAAACTCCTTTTTATCCTGTAAAATTTTAATCAAATCATCAATTTCTTTTTCCTCCTGAAGAAGAATATATTCATGCTTAACGGTTTTGATGTTCTCATAAATATCAGTAAAAAGACCGGCTTCACTATCACCGAATAAACCTCCGAATCCCGAATCTTTTTTATCTGCTTTGGCTTTATCGATTTTATCCAATTTATCGATTTTATCTATTTTGTCAGCTTCACCGGTTTTATTCGATTGCTCATCCAAAGATAAATCTGTAAATATTCTTTTTCCTAATGTTCTGAATTCCAATTTTTCAAATATTTCTTTCAATTCTTTTGCATTTGGTTTTGAAAGAATAAAAGAATCGATATCCGAATGGCAAGGTGTATCGGTAACAATTGTTGCAAGATGTTTGGATTCGATTGCAAGTTCTTTATTATCAACGATCTTCTGTTTTAGTGTTTGGTTTTTTATTTTATCGGTATTTTCGAGGATATTCTCTATGTTATCGAATTCGTCTAAAAGTTTTTTTGCGCCTACGGGACCAACTCCGGGAACTCCCGGAATATTATCTGATGAATCTCCGACAAGTCCGAGATAATCAATCATTTGACGAGTGTTTTTCAATCCGAATTTTTCACAAACTTCTTTTTCTCCTAGTATTTCCGTCGGATTTTTTCCATAAGCTGGTTTGTACATTTTTATGCAGTCATTTACAAGCTGACCGAAATCTTTATCGGGTGTTACCATAAAAACCTCATAACCTTCTTTACAGGCTTTTGTTGCGATTGTCCCGATGATATCATCAGCTTCATATCCTTCGCACACAACAATAGGAATATTAAAAGCCGTGAGAATTTCCTTTATATATGGAATGTTGGAGGCTATATCTTCCGGCATAGCGCTTCGGTTTGCTTTATATTGTTCGTATTTTTCATGACGAAAAGTTGGCTTTTGAGAATCGAAACAAACGGCTAAATGAGTAGGGTGTTCTTTCTTTATCAATTCATAAAGATATGTGGTAAATCCGAAAGCTGCGGAAGTATTAATATTTGTTGAAGTTATTCTGGGATTTTTTTGAAATGCGAAATAAGCTCTGTAAATCAATGCCATCGCATCGAAAAGGTATAGTTTTGATTTGCTCATAAAAATGATTGATTAATAATTGTGCAAAGATAAATTATTCAATCGACAATTGAGAATTGACTGTTGACAATTTTTCAGATGAAAAGTAGGAGAGTGGTATTTTTTTATCTTGAATGAAAAATTATAAAAATATTCAATTTGCTATTCTTGTTATCTTTGCCGAATGAAATTATTTATCGCAATACCGCTTCTGAGAGAATCCGAAAACTTAGAAAGTCTCTTAAGTGATCTTGGAAATCAATCATTATTCGATTTCAAGGTTTTATTTTGCGTAAATAATCCGGAAGAATGGCATAATAATCCTGAAAAACAGAATGATATTATTGATAATAAGAGAACTTTGGAAATATTAAGAGATATAAATAATCTTGATATTGAAGTAATTGATAAATCTTCCGAAGGAAATGGGTTCGATATTAAAAATGCGGGCGTAGGTATGGCTCGTAGAGTTTTAATGGATAGAATCTCGGAAATTGCTTCAGGAGAAGACATTATAATCAGTCTTGACGGCGATACTCATTTTAATGAAGATTATTTCTTGTCGATTAGAAATAATTTTGAAAGAAATGAAGATGCTTTGGCACTCTCAATTCCTTATTATCATCCGCTTACAAATAATGAAGAACAAAATAATTGTATTTTACGCTATGAAATTTATATGCGGCATTATATGATTAATATGTTGAAAATCAATAATCCGTATGCTTTTACTGCGCTTGGCTCCGCAATTGCTTTGCCTGTATGGGCTTACAGAAAGATTGGAGGAATTGTACCGCGAAAATCGGGCGAAGATTTTTATCTTTTGCAATCTCTAAGAAAAACCGGTAGAATTGTTTTGTGGAACGAAGAGCATGTTTACCCGCAGGCCCGGTTTTCCGATAGGGTTGCATTTGGAACAGGTCCGGCTATGATAAAGGGAATTAGTGGCGACTGGAATTCGTATCCGTTTTATAATGAGAAATTTTTCAATGAAGTTGAAGAGACATATTCGCTTTTCAAAAATTTATTTGAAGAAGATATTGAAACTCCGATGAGTGAATTTCTTCGTTCTTCATTTAAAACCGAAGATTTATGGAGTCCTTTACGCAAAAATTACAAATTGCCGGAAAGATTTATTCACGCTTGTATGGTAAAAGTTGATGCTTTAAAAATACTTCAGTATTTAAGATTTCGACAAAAAAAATCAGTTCAGGAAAAAGAGTATGATATTACTCAGACTGTAAGGAATGAATTATACAACATTGAGAATAAATTAAGGTTTGAAAATTTATAGATTTGAAGATTTATATTTCATTTCAAGTGTTAAACAATTATTTATCTGATAATTATTTATTGATATTGAAAGGATTAAAAGGTAAGCCTATAGAAATAATTTTCTAATCTTAAATCATTAAATTATTGAATACGGAATATATAATTCTCAACTGCTCATAATCAATTAATAAAAATTGTCAATTGCCAATAATAAATTGTCAATTGAAAAAACTATCTTTGCAAAAAATGATTTATTAATTATGAGAAAATTATCAACTTTTATTGTTTTATTATTCTCTTCTCTGCTGATATTTTGTCAAGAGAAGACTTTTACGCTCGAAGATTGTATTTATATGAACCGTGATTTGTTTCCCAAAAGCATACAAAATCTTCAATGGATTCCCGGAACCTCGGATTATTCTTTTATAAAAGATAGTACGTTGATTACCGGCAATGCAAAATCCGATAAAGAGAAAACATTACTTAGTTTAAAAGAATTATCCGCTGCTGTTGAAAATAGTGAGAATGAAGTTGCTTTTTCAAACCGATTTCCCGCAATCAGTTGGACTGATAAAAATTCTTTCCGGTTTTCAATAAAAAATGATATTTATTCTTATAATCTGATTGATAAAAAGATTATGCATCTTGCAACTCGTCCTGAAGGCGAAAATCTTGATAAAGGAAATAATTCGTATATATATGCTTTCACTGACGGCGGAGATTTATATATTTCTAAAAACAGGGAAAATACATGTATCGCAAAATCTGAAAAAGATGGTGTGTCGTACGGTGCCGAAGGAGTACATAGAAGTGAATTCGGCATAAGTAAAGGAACATTCTGGTCGCCAAATGATAATTATCTTGCTTTTTATCGTTTGGATGAAAGCATGGTTGCAGATTATCCGCTTGTTGATATTTCAACAAGAATTGCAACTGTCGGAAATATCAAATATCCTATGGCAGGAATGTCAAGTCACGAGGTAACTTTGGGAGTTTATGATTTAGAAACCGGAAAAACCGTTTATATGAAAATCGGTGATCCGGCTGATCAATACCTGACGTCCGTAACTTGGGATCCTTCAGAAAAATATATTTATATTGCAATTTTAAATCGCGATCAGAATCATCTTAAATTAAATAAATACGATATCGGAACCGGTGATCTTGTGAAAACTTTGTTTGAAGAAACAGATAAAGAATACGTTGAGCCTTTAAATCCGCTTCTTTTTATTTCGAAAGATAAAAGTAAATTCATCTGGCAATCGCGCAGAGACGGTTGGAATCACCTTTATCTTTATAATACTGATGGAAACTTAATCAAACAACTTACTAAAGGAAATTGGGAAGTTACTGAAGTTGCGGGCTTTAATAAAAATGAAGATGCAATTTATGTTTGCGGAACTTACGATAGTCCTGTCGAAACAAATCTTTACTCAGTAAAAATAAAAGATCAAAGTGTTAAAAGATTAACCGATGTTCACGGTACTCATTATTGTAATTTATCTCCGAACAAAGATTATTTTATTGATTCATACAGTAATACCGAAATTACAAGAATTATTAATGTTGTAGATATTAATGGAAAAATAGTCAAGACTTTACAAGAGGATGCGGATCCTTTGAAAGATTATGCAAAATGCAAGATAGAGTTAGGTACTTTAAAGAGTAATAATAATGATGATTTGTATTACAGGATGATATTACCGCCTGATTTTGATCCGAATAAAAAATATCCTGTATTTTTCTATGTTTACGGTGGGCCGCACATGCAAATGATAACCGATTCGTGGAATGCGGGCGCAGGTTTTTGGGATCTTCGCTGGGCACAGCGTGATTACATTGTTTTTTCAATGGATAACAGAGGAACTCCTAACAGAGGCGCTGATTTTGAACAGTGTATTCATCGCAATCTCGGAGTTCTCGAAGTGGAAGATCAAATGAAAGGTGTTGAATATCTTTGTTCGCTTCCTTATGTTGATTCCGATAGAATGTCTGTGGACGGTTGGAGTTACGGCGGGTTTATGACTATATCTTTGATGTTGAAGCAACCTGATGTTTTCAAGGTTGGTGTTGCCGGCGGACCGGTTATCAAATGGGAATATTATGAGATAATGTACGGCGAAAGATATATGGATACTCCGGAAGATAATCCAGACGGATATAAAAACGGAAATTTAACAAATTATGTTGAAAATCTGAATGGAAAATTAATGCTGATTCATTGTACTACTGACCCTGTTGTAGTTTGGCAACATAGCCTTAGCTTTATTGAATCTTGTATTAAAGCAAAAAAACAAGTTGATTATTTTGTATATCCCGGTCATGAACATAATGTAAGAGGAATAGACAGAGCACATTTATATGAAAAAATAGAAAACTATATTGATGATAATTTAAAATAATTTTTAACCTACAAAATGGAAGTATTTATAATTATCGGGCTGATCTTGCTTAACGGATTTCTCTCCATGAGCGAGATTGCAGTGGTTTCATCCCGAAAGGCCCGATTAGAAAAAGATGTTAAAGAAGGAAGTAGTAGCGCCAAAACTGCTATAAAACTAATTAAAAACCCGGATAACTTTTTATCCACAGTACAAATCGGGATTACACTTATCGGTATTTTAACCGGTATCTTCTCAGGTGCTGCCTTTGCAGACCTATTGGCTCCGCTTATCGCAAAAATAAAATTTCTGGAAAGCAGCGCACATACAATTGCACAAGTATTAATTGTAATAATTGTAACTTATCTGACATTGATTTTCGGCGAGCTTGTCCCGAAACGTTTGGCAATGAGTAATCCTGAAAAAATTGCGAAGCTTATTGCCAAGCCGATGAACTCTTTGTCGATAATATGTAAACCTTTCGTTTGGATATTATCTAAAAGTACCAGATTTTTTACGAAACTTTTCAATATATCTACTGATGAATCAAAAATTACTGAGGATGAAATCAAGGCGATAATTCAGGAAGGTACTGAAGATGGTGAAATCCAAGAGGTTGAACAAGATATTGTGGAAAGAGTTTTTAATCTCGGCGATAGGAATATCAGTTCTATTATGACTCACCGGAGTGAGATTGTTTGGCTTGATATTAATGACAGTAATGAAATTAACAGTGATAAGATAAAGGATAATCTTTTTAATATGTATCCGGTTTGTGATGAGGAATTGGATGAAATATTAGGGATTATATACCTTAAAGATCTTTTCGGGAAAATTGATAATGAAAATTTTAATTTAAGGGATGTCATTAGTGAGCCGCAATATTTACCTCATAATCTCAGTGTTTATGATGCATTGAACCATTTGCAGGTCGGACGGTTGCGCTCGAGTATTGTTATTGACGAATTCGGTAGTGTATTGGGAATTGTAACCGTGAAAGATATAGTTGAAGCTCTACTCGGCAGTATTCCGGAAATTGGTGAAGAACAGGAAATTATTCCTTTGGAAAATGGGTCTGTGCTGGTTGACGGGCAATGTCCGTTTTACGATTTCCTCGAATATTTTGATATGGAAGACCTTTATAATGATAATAACTTTGTAACCTTAAGCGGTTTGATTCTTGATGTTTTGGAAAAAATTCCCAAAGCAGGTGATAAATTTCAATGGAATGGTTTTGAATTTCAAATTGTTGATATGGACGCCGCAAGAATCGATAAGGTTATGGTTACGAAATTAATTGATAGTTAAAAATTGATGAAATAAATGAGTTCAAGTAAAATATTTGAAGTGAAAATATAAACATTGTAATGTATTACTTGTAACAAATATTAATGTAAATTTTGAAAATTATATAATTCTTTCTAAAAGGATAGTATGTAAAAGATAAATGTCATTGGTATTAAAATCGCAAACCCCGAAAAATATTAATTAAATATAAATATTATGGATTTTATTAAAAATTACATTGAAGAAAACAAAGATCGTTTTCTGGAGGAATTATTCGAACTTATGCGAATTCCGTCGATAAGTTCGATAGCGGAAAATAAACCTGACATGTACCGTGCTGCAGAATATTGGAAAAACGCAATTATAAAAGCCGGTGCAGATAAAGCTGAGGTTTTTGATACTCCGGGCAATCCTGTCACTTACGGAGAAAAAATTATTGATCCGAAACTTCCTACCGTTTTAGTTTACGGTCACATGGATGTTATGCCTGTTGATCCTGTGGAATTATGGAATACTCAACCTTTTGAACCTGTTGTTAAAGACGGAATCATTTATGGCCGTGGTGCGGATGACGATAAAGGCCAGGGATATATGCATGCAAAAGCTTTTGAATTACTTGTGAAATCAGGCAAATTGCCTTGTAATGTGAAATTCTTGATAGAAGGAGAAGAAGAAATCGGGTCAACAAATCTTTACAAATTTTGCGAAGACCATAAAGATATGCTAAAGGCTGATGTTTTCCTTGTTTCGGATACAAGTATGATTGCTCAGGATGTTCCTTCAATTACTGCCGGATTAAGAGGCTTGGCTTATTGGCAGATAGAAGTTACCGGTCCTAACAAAGATTTACATTCCGGACTTTTTGGCGGAGCTGTTGCGAATCCGATAAATATATTATGTAAAATGATTTCCGATGTTTTTGATGAAGATAATCATATTACAATACCCGGATTTTATGATGATGTTATTGAAGTTTCTCCTAAGGAAAGAAAAATGATGGGAGAAGCTCCTTTCGATAAAGCGGAATATAAAAAAGCTCTTGATGTTAACTCTCTCTGGGGCGAGAAAGGTTATACCACTAATGAACGTACATGGATAAGACCTACTTTTGATGTTTGCGGAATTTGGGGCGGATATCAAGGCGAAGGTTCAAAAACTGTTATTCCATCTAAAGCTTATGCAAAGATTTCTTGTCGTTTAGTACCGGATCAAGATAATCATAAGATTTCAAAACTGGTTAAAGAATATTTTGAAAAAGTTGCGCCGAAATCCGTTAAAGTTTCAGTTACGGAAATGCACGGCGGTCAAGCTTATAATTGTCCGATTACATTACCGGCATATGAAGCTGCGGAAAAAGCTTTCGAAAAAGTTTATGGTAAAACTCCGATACCTGTTCGCAGTGGCGGTTCAATCCCTATCATTGCCGGCTTTGAATCTATACTCGGTGTTAAAAGTGTATTGATGGGCTTTGGTTTGAGTAGTGATGCGATTCATTCTCCGAATGAAAATTATCCTTTATATAATTTTTATAAAGGTATTGAAACTATCAGCAATTTCTACCTTGAATATGCAGAAATTATGAAAAAATAATTCTGCCCTAAAAAAAATACTTGCCTGTAAAACAGGTCAATAATTTTTAAGTGATATTAAAGTCTCATTAGAGGTTTGTAGGTAAAAATAAAAGGAGCCGGTACAAAATATCGGCTCCTTCAACAATAGAACTAAAAAAACTAATTAATAAATTAGGGTATTAAAAGAACTAAAAACACCCGTATCATTATAATGCATTTTTATGCATTTTTATTGTGTACTTTTCGAACTTTCCAATAACTTCTTATTAAAAAGAAAATTCCAAGCAGAATAAATGGTATAGAAAGTATTTGTCCCATATCTAATTTCATTCCTGCTTCAAAAGCAACTTGCGGATTTTTAATAAATTCCACAAAAAATCTAAATGTAAATATTAATACTAGAAATAATCCGAATAATAATCCGTTCGGCGTGTCTTTTCCCTTCTTTTTATAGATAAAGAAAAGAATTAAGAATGTAATTATACATGATAAGGCTTCATATAATTGAGTAGGATGTTTTGGAACAGTTTCGCCGTTTCTTTCAAAAATAACACCCCAAGGAAGAGTAGTCTCAATTCCATAAATCTCAGAATTACAGAAATTTCCTATTCTGATTAATGCACCTGCAATTGCAACACCTATGACTAATCTGTCGAGACACCAAATAGGATCGTATTTATATTTTCTTGCAAGTATCCAAACTGTTATCGGAAGTGCAATTGCGGCGCCGTGACTTGCCAGTCCGCCCTCCCAGACTTTTAAAATTCTTAACGGATTACTGAAATAATATGCCGGTTCGTAAAAGATACAATGTCCCAAACGCGCACCGATAACTAAAGCAATAAGCAGCCATAATGCAGTTTTATCAAAAACTTTCTGACTGATGCCTTCTCTTTTAAAAGTATATCCTAGAATCAAGTAACACAAATAAATACCTAATGCAAAAAGTACTCCGTACCAAGCAATATGTATTGAAGTATTTGGAAAAACCTGAGGATTAAAATTCCATCTAATATATTCTAAAATCATCTTGAAAAAATTTATGCAAATTTATAATTTTTCTTGAGACATTTTCAAGTTTTCCGGATTAATATATAAGTTTATGATTTCGGGATTCCGAGATCAGAACTATTTATAAAATTAAAAACAAGATATATCAGTAGCAAAATTTTTTGAGGATTTAAAGAATATTAGCAAAAACTATCTAAGCTTTATAATATGCTAAGAAACAATGACTATGTCGAGCAAAGTTATACATAACCCTAAATCCTAAAATCTGAACTCAGAATTAAATTTTATGAATGAAGAAACATTATATACTATTGCTGTGACACTTCTGCCGAATGTGGGTGCTATTAATGGGAAGAGATTAATTTCTCATTGCGGATGTGCTAAAGATGTATTTAAGGAAAAGAAAAACAGTCTGTTAAAGATACAGGGAATTAGCAATGGAATAATTGACGGGATGAATAATAAGGAAATTTTTTTTCGTGCCGAAAGAGAAATGCGTTTTATGGAAAAGAATTCTGTTCGTGCAATTAGTTATTTTGATTCCAATTATCCGGTTCGATTAAAAAGATGCATTGATAGTCCGGTTATATTGTATGTTCGCGGTAATATTCTTCCAGAAAAAGAAAGAATGCTAACTGTTGTAGGAACACGAAATGCAAGTGATTACGGTAATCGGATATGTGAAAAAATTATTTTTGAAATATCCGATTATGATATAGGAATTATCAGTGGGTTGGCTTACGGAATTGATACAGAAGCACATAGAAATAGTTTGAAATACGGCTTGGATACTTTTGCAGTTTTGGGACATGGGTTACAAACTGTTTATCCTGCAAAAAACCTTAATCTGGCAAGAAATATAGAATCATACGGATCTTTGATAAGCGAGTTTATTTCGGAAACCAAGCCGGATAGGGAAAACTTTCCTCAGCGTAATAGAATTATTGCCGGGCTTTGCGATGCTGTGTTAATAATAGAAGCTGCAGAAAAAGGAGGAGCTTTGATAACCGTTGAGATTGCAGGAAGTTACAACAAAGATGTTTTTGCCGTTCCGGGAAGAGTTAATGATAAATATTCTACGGGATGTAATAAGTTAATTAAAAATCAGCAAGCTTGCATGATCCTTTCAGGTTCGGATATAATTGAAAATATGAACTGGGATAACAAAATCAGTAAAAGAGTCATTCAGCAAAATTTGTTTTATGAACTTAATGAAATACAGAATGAAATTGTTGAATTTATGCGTAATAACTCATCGGGTTGTGATATAGATAATATTTCCGATAAGTTAAATATTCCTATTGGCAGGCTTTCATGCGAACTTCTTGACTTGGAATTGAAAGGAGTTCTTCATTGTCTGCCGGGAAAAGTTTATAAGATGATGTAATTATGTACAAATAATTATATTCTGAAATATTCTGATTTTATATTGATTATATGCCAAATATTAATAGAAACATTTCTGAAGTTTTGTTCATAATAATATTGGAGTAATCAAAATTTACGATACATATTAACTTAATGATTATAAAAATAATAGAAATATAAGAATTATCTCAATATACAACTTCGGATGTACAGCTTCTAAAATATAATTTTGAGCTCAGGTTTTACTGCTGAAAGTGAATGTAACTTTAAGGTCAATATTAAAGTTACATTCATTAATATATAATTCATAAATAGGACTAAAATTCGATGATTTGCGTTTTGAGAAATCAATACAATTAATCAAAATTATCGGTTTTATCGATTTTTATTACAATTCCGAATTATAAAGCATTTTTATCAAAGGCGTTAATTCTTCTTTATATTGTGATGCCATATCGGTCATCCTGTATTCGTTGCATAGTGAATATAAACGATATAAAGCGCTTACATTATATTGAATTTCAGATTCATAGTAGTCAAAAAACTTAGTCTTCAATCCTATATAATATATAGTTTCATTATAATATTTATCATGAATAATGCGTATGACTTCTTGAGCTTTTTCAATTTCTCCGCAACGCAGATAAACCTCAGCGAAACCAACGGTTGCATGTTCGAATTGTATCTGAGAATTAGGGAAAAATTCGATAGCTTTGTCAATAACTATTTCGGCTGAATCCAAACGTCCGGCTTTAACCAGAGCGTCGGCAACTCTGTAATAATTTTGACGCATGATAGAAGTATTTCTGATGCTTTCTCTATCGGGAGTTACCCTTGGATCATTGAGATTTCCCCAAACACATTGATTTACCAAAATATCATAAGAATCAGCAATGTTTATTCCACCGAGATTTCTAACATAATCCTCAGAGGCAACAGGAACAAATTTATATACAATACCATCCAAATAGCAATATTTATCTACATTAAACACGTCCTTAACTATGTTCGGATTAGTAAAATACAAAGGTCTGTCCCAATCAAAACTTGCAAGAAAGTCGAAGAATAAAATATCGTTTTTACCAAGATATCCTTGATTAATAGTCCAAACTATTTCATCAACAATCTTATCTGCTAATTCGGGCGGTACAATTCCGTTTGCGAGAACTTTTTCTTTATTAACTTTTAACTTAAAAGTTTTAGTAGGTACGTAATTTGCCGTTTTTCCGTTTTGAGTTTTCATTTGAAGTTTGCCTTCGCCTAAGAATTTAATAAATTCTTTAACATCAAGTGGTTGAGAAAGATTCCTGTCGTTAAAATAAATTACGTCATTAACTCCTTTATAATAATCCTTTTCATGAAGTGTTAAAGGAATTCTTTCTGAATCATAAACCTTGCGCATCATTTGATGTGCGTACCAATCGCTTGCCGAAAGCATATAATTCATAACTCTTATATCGGTTCTAAAACCCTCAACTTCCTGTACATACCAAAGCGGGAAAGTATCGTTATCGCCGTTTGATATTACAACGGAATTCGGCAGGCATCCTCTAAGGTAATTTTCCGCAAAATCTCTCGCGGCATATTTTTTACTGCGATTATGGTCATCCCATCCTTGTGCAGCCATAATAATAGGAACAATCATACAGATAACGAAAGAACATGCAATTGCCGCCTTTTCTTTTTTCAGTAATTTTTTCAACCAATTTACTACTTGAATTAATCCGAATCCTATCCATATTGAGAAAGCATAAAATGAGCCGGCGTAAGCATAATCGCGCTCGCGCGGTTGATATGGTTGCTGATTGAGATAGACAATAATAGCAAGGCCTGTCATTATGAATATTGCCATAACTATAGAACCGCCCTGCGGACTTTTCTTAAAATGATAGAATAATCCTATTAATCCCAGTATAAGCGGCAGAAAATAAAAACTGTTATTGGCCGGATTATTTTTTAAAGTATCCGGTAAGTCTTTCTGATCACCCAGTCTCACACCGTCAATAAAATTAATCCCCGATTTCCAGTTCCCGTCACTATATCCGCCGTGACCTTCAATATCATTTTGCCTTCCGACGAAATTCCACATAAAATATCTGGTGTACATGTGATTGATTTGATACGAAAAGAAATATCTCAAGTTTTCTGAGAAGGTAGGTTTACGGACAGCTTCTCCTGAATACTGGGTTCTCATATTGGGCTTTTCATCAACTCCTCCCCAAGCTTTATATGCATCAACATAATGTTGCTTTGAGCCGTTCCACATTCTTGGGAAGACAGTCATAAAGTTTTTCTCATATTGCGGAATACCCGGTAAACCATCATCTGTAATAATATATTTTCCGGCAGTTTTGTCTTTTACATAAATTACCGGTCCTTTCTTTCTTACAAAATCTCTTTTTTGAGTGTCGATATCATAAGGAGTATAAGAATAAGGTCCGTAATAATAAGGTCCGTAGAGTAAAGGAGTTTCACCGTATTGTTCTCTGTTCAGGTATGATAACATGCTGATAGCATCCGAAGGCGAACCCTCATTAATAGGCGTATTTGTATTTGCTCTTATAACCAGTATGAAAAAAGTAGAATATCCTATCAGTATATAAACCAAAGAAATAGCAATTGTGTTCCAGATTAATTTTCCTTTTTTCACCGACCATCTCCAGAAGAAAACCAGTAGGGCAATTAACAAAGCAAAGTACACTATAGTTCCCACGTTGAACGGGGTTCCTAAAGTATTTACAAAAAACAACTCGAACCATCCCGCGAGTTTAACAACCATAGGAACTAAAATATATAGAATTCCACCGATTATGAGGAATGATGTTAAAATAGTGATGATGAAACCCTTAATAGAAGGTTTGTATTTTTTGTAATATATAACTAAAGCTATTGCAACAATTGCCAATAAGTTTAACAAATGCACTCCGATAGATAATCCGATTATATAAGCAATAAATATCAACCATTTTGCAGCATCAACCTCGTCACTCTGTTCTTCCCATTTTAAAATTGCCCAGAATACGATAGCCGTACAAAGAGAAGACATAGCGTAAACTTCGCCTTCAACAGCAGAGAACCAGAAAGTGTCTGAGAATGTGTAAGCAAGTGCACCAATAATTCCGGCACCAAAAATAATAAATGATTTATTTATATTTTCTTTTACATTAAAGTTTAATTCTGATTTCGGAGCAACGACTTTTCTAGCGAGCATTGTAATAGACCAAAATAGAAATAATATTGTAAAACTGCTACATAAGGCCGACATTACGTTTACCATCATAGCAACATTTTGGACATTACCGAAAGCAAATAGGGAGAAAAATCTGCCGATTAACTGAAAAGTAGGAGCTCCAGGAGGATGACCGACTTGTAATTTATAAGCAGTTGAAATATATTCTCCGCAATCCCACCAGCTGGCTGTAGGTTCAATAGTACAGAAATAAGTTATTGTAGCAATAAGGAAAACCAACCAACCTAAAGTATTATTCCAAAATTTATAATTTTTCATATATCAATATTTTTTCAACTTAAATAATCAGCAAAGATAATAAATAGTTGAAGAGTATAAAGTTTTTTAACAAGTTATATATTGGTTTTTACATTATAGAAATGCTTCCTTCAATAATTATTGGATTACATTTATTCAACAACTAATTTTACATTCTGGATATTTTTTTCAAATATTGCTTGAATAGTATAAATACCTTTTGGTAAACCTGTATTAAAAGTAACTTGGTTTGTTGCAGGGAATAGTTTATTTACTAATTTTCCGGTGGTACTGAAAATATTTAATTGTTTTATTTCTGCCGATGCCGAGATATTTACAATACCGGAAGTAGGATTAGGTGCGATAATTAAAGTCTGTTTTGGACTTTGCGGATATTCCGGAATAGATGCATAATATGCAAAATCGGTAAATTTTTCTCCAAAGTAAAATGCGGAATCAATTATGCCATTATCATTTAAATTAATAATATATTGCATATATCCGGTTTTTCCATATATTTCATCGTAGGTAAACTTGTTATGTATTGCGCTGAGTCCTATTAATTCAGGATCTTCATCTTCATTGGGTAATGAATAATATTCATTTCTCCATTCAATATAATCATCGTATTCATTGTAGTAATTTCCTGTTACATCTAATATATATAACTGCCCGTCTATTAGTTGATACTGGGCATCGCTATTAGATAAAGTACCGTTAATATCCCACAGTTTCTGATAAAATGCTATATCGGATATATAATATGAATTTATTTTTGTGCGTTTATATGGCGTAATCAATTCCCTTCCGATAATTACTTCCCTTCCGAACATAAAGCCGTTCCATTCTGTCCATGTAATATCATAGTCTATTCTTGTTCGTTTCCAATTATCATCTTTTTTAGTGTAATAATTTGCTTGTGTATATCGCCCTTGTTCGTCATTGGTAAAGCCGACTTTTGATATACATTTATAACCATCGCCATAGTTATAATTTCTGTATAACGAATCAACATAACCTTTATCATTATATGTTATTGAGTCGTAAATGTATATATATAATGCCCAAGTATTATCTTCTCCGCCTGTGTATTCTTCCAAACGGTTATTAAATTGAACTAAAGTGTCATGATATCCGAATTTAATCCTATGATAATTAATCCATTGTTTGTTTAAACCATCCCAGTATTGTGTAATTATTTCATAAAACAATGAGTCATTATCAAAATGGTCAAAATAGTGGTATGAGTGTATTACCCTTTTATCCAATATATAAGAATCGTTCGAACTTTTTCGGTAGTTGTAAACCGTATCATATAGGTCTTTTCCTTTAGAATATGGAGTCTGGTTCATAACTATAACCGTAGAGTCATACAAATTTTGATTATTACACACAGAAATTTTTTTGTCTAAAAAACCGTCTTCCCCTATTTCAAAATATAAATATCCTGCAATTTCTGTTTCGGATTGAAAATAAAATTCTCCTTTTTTAGGATACCATCCATTACTCGTTTTTAAATAAGATTTGTTGAGCGGCATTAATATCTCTTTTTCATGAGTTGTGTTAAAATCTTTGCTTGCTATTACTTGTGGAAGAAAATAATTAATTTTTCTATGACTCATAGCGTTGTCAAATAATTCTTGCGCTTGTAAACAAATACAAGAGAAAATAAAGATGATTGTAATATAATTTTTTTTTGAAATCATGATAATAGATTTTTGAATGATTATTAAAAATATAAAGAACGTAATGTGTGCAAAAAATCGAAAATACTTTTTGCACACAATTTTATGTTTAATAAATTATTCCGTCCGAATCTCTATACCACCATTTTGTAGCGGGCAAATCATCCGGACAAATTATAGTGAATTTAAAACCCGGGAAGATATTACTTGCTCCGCAGACTCCATCATTAAAATCTACAATAACCTGAGTATGTGTTACCTGTTGGTATTGTTGATCGGTTCCGGGAAAAGGAAATGGAAGAAATGTTGGTAAGGATGAACTAAATACTATTATCCATCTTTGTATACTCTCTCCTGTGCTAAGATGCCATATAATTGTTGTAGTGGCTTTTATATCACAAATTGATGTATATTTTGGAATATTTGGAAATGTTTCAAATATAATAGATGTATTTTGGGAAAATGCACCTGTTGATAGATAAATTAATCCTATCAATATTATTAATTTGGAGAATCTTTTTTTCATATTATTTAAATTTTTATTATTTATTAATATAAATTTCAGATCACAGTAACAGATGAAAGTGTGTTAGGATATTGGTCTTCATTACTGTGATCCCATTATTTCCAAATTTGTCTTACATAAAAACCATACATTGTGTAAAATAGTTGGCCACATGTGTATAAATGTAATATTTCTGCAAATGTAATAATAAAAAATCTATAAAAAAAATCATAAAAAGTTTTGTGATTAAAAAAAATATGTTACTTTTGCAACGCAAAATTGAGGTGTCCGATGGTGTAATTGGCAACACGTCTGATTTTGGTTCAGAAGAGTCTAGGTTCGATTCCTAGTCGGACAACTAAACCTCCCGGAGATTGGGAGGTTTTTTTGTATAATCTAAATTCAACACCACTAATGACTTCCATAAAAAAACATAAACTAAGAAAAATCAATTGCGATTACTCAATATGTTCCATTATAGGTATAAAATCACTTATGGAAGATTATAGATTAGCTTATTTTCTGAATAATGTTTTAAACCTTGATCTTGTTCGTATTGATGATTTCGTTTTGTTTATGGAATCAAAAAAGGATAATATTGAACAATCATTTGAACTTTTCGAAACTCAGGATTTACAAGATGATAGCAGTTCTTTTCCGGCATATTATTACGAGGATGATTTGTATAAATTGATTTTCTTAATGTTAAAAAATAATTCTAAAGGAAATTTTTTAATTAAGGATAAAAATAATGCGGATTATTTGTTTATTCTTTTTAATAACTATGACTTTCCTTTAGAAAAATTCTTTAACGAAATTAATAAAATCCAAGGTGTGACTGCTTCTTATAAAATTGAATATAGAGATAGTTATGGCGAATTACTTGAGGAAATCGAAGAACATTTAATTGGTCTTAATGATGATGATCCAATAAGTAATGAAGAGGAAGACTTAGTAAATGTTAATTAATTATGGCAAAAAGAATAAAATATTATGTAGTTTGGGAAGGAAATCAAACAGGAATCTTTGATAATTGGGAGGAATGTAAATCTTCTGTGGAGAATTATTACGGAGCTAAATATAAATCTTTTGAAACATTAGAAGCAGCAACTTTAGCATTTCGCGAATGTCCGGAGAATTATATCGGAAAGAAAACAGAAATTACAAATAATAAAGGTTTTATGAATATGCTTGATGGAAATAGACCGATATTACCCAGTATTTGTGTTGATGCCGCATGTTCGAAAAATCCGGGTATTATGGAATTTCAAGGAGTTGAAACAGAAACTGGAGCCTTGTTTTTCAAAAAAGGTCCTTATGAGGAAGGTACAAATAATATTGGAGAGTTTCTTGCCATTGCTTGGGCTTTGGCTTTGTTAAAAAAGAGCAACTGTAAATGGCCGGTTTATTCGGATTCTTATAATGCTATTAAATGGATAAAAGAGAAAAAGATTAATACAAAATTAGAACGTTCCGAGAAGAATGCTAAACTGTTTGAGATTGTTGACAGAGCTATATCTTGGTTGAAAAATAATGAATATCCGAATCCGGTTTTAAAATGGGATACGGAAAATTGGGGCGAGATTCCGGCTGATTTTGGAAGAAAATAAAGTCTTGACGAAGTAGATAAATATTACATTATCAAATCAATTTCCGTCATTTTCTTTATTCATCTGTTCTTCAGCATCCTCAAACTGAGCGGGTATAGGCGATTCAACTTCATGTTCAGTATCCGATAAGCTGCTGTCATCAATGTCCAAAACCTGAGCTTTTACAACATTCTTTTTATTTGCTTCCTTTTCTTTATCTGCTTTTTCTTGAGACATTTTCATACTAAATAATTCTTTAGTTCTGTAGTCGTTCCAAGAAGGTCTTTGATAAACATGCAGGTCAAAATATTCAATACTTGCCAAAATATGATCGAAGATATCGGATTGAATATTTTCGTAAGCAACCCATTGGGCGGTGCTTGTAAATACATAAATTTCTATTGGAATACCCATATCTGTAGGTTGTAATTGTCGTATCAGGAATGTTGATGTCGTATGATCAATCATAGGATGATTTTCAAGATAATGAACGATATATGCACGAAAAATTCCCAGATTTGTTTGGTGGCGGCCGTTTAAAGAAATGCTTTCATCAATCTGGTTTTTCTTATTATAATCCACAATTTCTTTATCTTTTGAATCTAAATAATTTTTAATATTTTGAATCTTATTAAGCCTTTTCAATAAATCTTTATCAACAAATTTAACACTGGTCATGTCAATATATACAGACCTTTTAATACGTCTTCTGCCGGATTCCGACATTGCGCGCCAATTCTTTACCGAATTGGTTATTAATGCGTAAGTAGGAATTGTTGTGACGGTATTATCCCAGTTTCTGACTTTAACGGTAACAAGCGAAATATCAATTACATTACCGTCGGCACCATATTGCGGCATCTCAATCCAATCACCAAGTAATACCATTCTGTTGTTCGCCAACTGAATACTTCCCACAAATCCAAGAATAGTGTCTTTAAAGACCAGCATTAACACTGCTGAGGCGCCTCCTAACCAACCTACAACAGTTCCGGTTTTTAGATTAAACAATATGGTAATAATGATAATAACACTTATTATGGTCAGTATCATTTTTGTTGCCTGCAGCAAACTTTTAATTGAACGGCCTTCCTTGAATTTTTTTGAATAAACTATATTCCACACGTTTAGAAGCGATGAAATAATCCCGAGAAATATTATAACATAAAATACATCAACAATTCTGTTAATAAAATCAAGTTGCAGATTGTGTGATTCTATCAAAACATTAACGCAATTATCTATTATTCCTAAAGGAATTAAATAAGATAATTGGTTGAAAAATTTACCGCTATATAATTCATCATCAAACTTATTTTTACTTCTCTTAATAAGTTTTACACCTAACTTTCTAAAAATAAAGAGCGTTAAAAAATAAATAAGTATAGCAACAATTATAACAATTAATAATGTTGCCCATGCTGCATAATTATCAATATGTTGTTCTTTAAAGTGTAAATTTGTGAACCATCTTTTTAATAATTCTTCGAACTTGAGTATCATAATAAATAATTTAATATTGACTTTGCAAAAGTAAGCATTTTTATAAATAGAAAAAAGGACTATCTTTGCAATTCTGTTCTTTTAAATCAATCTAATATTAAATAACGCTTTAATGAAGAAATTTATCTTAATTGCAATATCTTCTGTATTTTTAATTTCGATTTTATATAATCCTATAAAAGCTTTATCACAAACCGAAGTAAACCCTGATAATATCGAAATTCAACAAGAAATTGCTCCCGATGAAACGGAAAATGATTCAAAATTTTATACTAAGATTATTGATTGGTACATGGATAATTTGAATTATTTTACCTTAACTGTTTTAATGACAATAGAAAGTTCTTTCATTCCTTTTCCATCCGAAGTTGTTGTTCCGCCTGCTGCATGGAAAGCTGCGCAAGGCGAAATGAATATTTTTCTTGTAGTATTCTTCGCAACCTTAGGAGCATTAATCGGAGCGTTAATTAATTATTATTTAGGTCTATCTCTTGGAAGGTTGATAATTTACAAATTAGCCGACACTCGTTTGGCGCATTTTTTTCTCATTGATAGATCTAAGATAGAAAAGGCCGAACAATATTTTGTAAAACACGGCAAATCATCTACTTTAGTCGGACGATTAGTGCCGGGTATCAGACAGCTTATATCTGTTCCTGCCGGAATGGCAAAAATGAAACTCGGATCATTCATTTTATTCACTTGTATTGGAGCGGGAATATGGAATATAATCTTAGCCATAATAGGATATTTTCTATACTCTCAGAAGGAATTGCTACATAAATATTATAATGAATTATCTATTGCTTTGATAGTTTTGGGATGTTTGTTTGTTATTTATTTGGTTTATAACGGATTGAAGAAAAAGAAAACCGTTACAAATGACAACGTCGAAAATTAAAAATATTTAATATTTTCAATTTTCTTTTTAAGGCTTATCCGCATCGTAACAAATTAATTATACAAAATAACAGACAAGGTTTGCTATACCGCCAATAAATCATTTATTGCAAATTGATATTCCTATTATGTGCAAGTTGAATCTCAGGATGACAATGCACCGGTTGAAAATCACCCCTTTAGAATTTGTATGGAAACACAAAACCAATTTCACATATAAAATATGTATCGGCTGCGACTGCAATTTCAGTGTAAACTACTATTTTCCGGAGAGAAAATAAGTTATTGATAAGATTACTCTTTGATTTTATAAAGATTTTATAAAAAGAACAGATTGATGTGACAATGATAATTAAAATGTGTTTATGATAATAATGTATTGGAATTAAGTATTGTGAATTGAATTATAGCATAAAAATTCAACTAATTCCACATCATCACATCAATCAATTATAACATTAACGATATAAATCCAAGTCATCAACTTTAAAGTCGGCAATAAATTTTGCCTTGCCGTTGTTTTGCTCTTCAATCATTTTAATGAAAACCTTTGCTATATTAACAAAGTACTCATTGCGAGCCGCGTCGAAGATGAGAAGATATCCCATAATAATATTTCCGGCCATTTCAACCATCCTTCTGCCTAAGAAATCCCACGATTCCGTATTGTTCAAAGCTTGAGCAGTTTCAACACTCTTAACATATTGCTCAGTCATTGCAATTAATTTATCGCGAAGCGAAGAAAACTCGGTAGGAATTTCTCTTGCATCATATTCCTTAATCATGTTAAGGAGCAATCCGTTTCCTACTCCACGAATAGCCGCAACAACTTGCAACTGCGAAGTTCCTTCATAAATGGTGGTAATACGGGCATCCCTGTAAATTCTTTCAACAGGAAAGTCTTTCATAAAACCTGTTCCGCCGAAAACCTGAATAGCATCGTATGCATTCTGATTGCTGTATTCACTCGACATCAATTTGAGGATAGGAGTGAGGATATCGGATTTTTTATTGTAAGATCTTTGTATATTACGTTCTTCGGGTTCAAGTTTGCGTTCTTCTTCGATGGCATTGTAACATTTGTAAATGTCAACGGCACGCGCAGTTTCGTACAATAAGGTACGTGAGGCCTCTGTTTTAGCTTGCATGATAGACAACATTTCATAAACAGCAGGGAACTGAATAATAGCTTTGCCGAACTGTTCGCGTTCATGAGCATATTTTAAAGCTTCGCGATATGCCGCTTCGCAAATACCAACCGATTGTGCACCAACACCAAGACGAGCGCCGTTCATCAATGACATAACGTATTTGATGAGACCCATCTTTCTGTCGCCGAGCAATTCTGCCGGAGCATTTGTGAAAACCAACTCGCAAGTAGGAGAGCCCTTAATCCCGAGTTTGTTCTCAATTCTTCTTATTTTTACTGCATTGCTATTTCTGTCGTAAATGAAAAGAGATAAGCCGCGGGCATCTTTTGTACCTTCTTCCGAACGGGCAAGAACAAGGGCAATATGAGCGTCTCCGTTTGTAATAAAACGTTTTACTCCATTTAAAATCCATTCGCCTTTTTCGTTCTGAGTAGCTTTAAGTTGAACGGCTTGTAGGTCGGAACCGGCATCGGGCTCGGTTAAATCCATCGCCATTGTTTCACCTGCACAAACTCTCGGAATAAATCTTTCCTTTTGATCTTCGTTACCGAACTCAATAATAGTTTCGGCACAGTCTTGAAGTCCCCATATGTTTGAGAAACCGGCATCCGCACGAGAAACAAGTTCGGCCGCCATAACATAAGGTACAAAACTGAAATTCAGTCCGCCGTATTTTCTGGGTAAAGAGATACCAAGCATTCCGGCATCATTAAGTTTTTTTAAGCTGTCGGCGGTTCCTTTTGCATAATGTACTTCATTATCTATAAGTTGCGGTCCGTCATGATCGTTAGCCTCAGCTGTAGGAGCCAATGTTTCGGCACAAATTTCACCGATAATTTCCACAACCTTATCATAGCTGTCCATTGCATCTTCAAAATCGATGGGAGCAAAATCAAATTTATCTTTTTCGACGTAATTGTTTTCTTTAAGATCAACAATACGCTTCATTTCAGGATTATTTAAATGATGTTTTAAACTCGGATTATCCGAATAATAATTTTCCATGATCTTTTTATTAAATTATTTCAAAAACACTTTCTTACAGTAAGTTATTTACTATTTTTTCTATAAAAGTTCAACATTTTCGGCAGAACTTCCATAACATTTCCGATAATTACATAATCGGCAATTGCATTGATAGGAGCTTCGGGATCTGTATTGATGGAAATAATTTTTGAGGATTGATCCATTCCGGCTCTATGTTGTACGGCGCCTGAGATACCGCAGGCAATGTAAAGTTTGGGACGAACGGTAACACCGGTTTGCCCGACCTGACGTTCGTGCGGTGCAAATCCTGCATCAACCGCAGCTCTGGTAGCACCTACTTCAGCACCGATTGCATCGGCAAATTCGTAAAGAGCATTAAAATTTTCTTTACTTCCAATACCGTAACCGCCAGCAACAATGATTTGTGCACCTTTAATATTGACTTTCTGTGCTTCAATTTGACGATCTATTATTTCTACGACGAAATCGGTATCGACAAAATATTTTTTTATATCTAAAGTTATAACTTTACCTTTATAACTGGTTGCTACAATTTCCTTTTTCATAACGCCTTCGCGAACAGTTGCCATTTGAGGGCGGGTTTTAGGATTGATAATTGTTGCAATTATATTTCCACCAAAAGCCGGGCGAATTTGATAGAGAAGCTTATCATATTTTTGTCCCGATTTATTGTCTTCATAAGAACCGATTTCAAGACTTGTACAGTCGGCAGTTAATCCGCAACGAAGTGCGGAAGCTACTCTCGGTGCAAGATCTCTTCCAACGGATGTAGCTCCGAAAAGAGCTATTTCCGGTTCAATTTCTTTAAAAAGATTGATAACAATATTTGAATGCGGTAATGTACTGAAAGGAAAAAGACGTTTGTCCTCAGCAATATAAATATTATCAACGCCGAAAGGAAAAACTTCTTTTTCAATTTCTTTTAAATTATTACCGATTATTACTGCATCTAATTGAGTATTAATTTCATTTGCCAACTTACGGCCCTTACTGAGAAGTTCAAGGCTAACATCTGCCACATGACCTTCTTCTGTTATTTCGCAATATACAATTACATTCTTCATAATCAAAATTTTTAGCCGATCACATGACTTGCGATCAATTCTTTCATTAATAAATCAATATCTTTATCCGATGACGATAAAATCGAAGCATCTTTATGTGTAAGAACAACGTTTTCGATATTTTTAACTTTAGTAGGAGATCCGCCTAAGCCTAAAAGTTTCTCATCAGCATCAAGGTTTGCAACAGTCCATTCCGAAATACAAAGGTAAGGACGAGTATCACGCATCAAAGTATAGTCACTGTCTTCATTCTGGAATTCGGTAACTGTTTTGGCATGTTTATATTTCATAGTAAGTTTGGCATTACGCGGTCTGCATTCGGGTGCGGAACTATGAACAGTTATTAATACCGGCAAGCTTGATTTTACAGTTTCCGTACCGCCTTCAAGGCGGCGTTTTATTGTAAGACTACTTTTATTTATGTCCAATAATTCTTCTGCGTAAGTAATTTGAGGGATATTAAGCTTTTCTGCCGTCTGAGGGCCAACTTGGGCGGTATCGCCGTCTATAGCTTGACGTCCTGCTATGATTACATCACAAGGAAATAATTTTTTTACAGCAAGAGATAAAGCGTAAGAAGTTGCCAGTGTATCTGAGCCGGCGAATTTACCGTCTGTGAGCAGGTAACCTGCGTCTGCGCCTCTGTACATAGCTTCTCTTATTATTTCCGATGCTCTGGCAGGACCCATAGTCACAATAATGACTTCGGCATCTTTCATTTTGTCTTTCATTTGTAGTGCCATTTCGAGAGCATTGAGATCCTCCGGATTGAATATCGCGGGAAGCGCGGCTCTGTTAACCGTTCCGTCGGCTTTCATTGCATCTTTACCGACGTTACGTGTATCGGGCACTTGTTTTGCTAGAACTACAATTCTAAAACTCATAAATATTAAAATTTAAAATTTGGTTGCAAAGATACACAGATTTTATGAAAATGTGCAAAAATAAATAATATTTGATAATTGATAGTTGATAATGAGTTGATTATTGTGTTGTGATATGTATCACTTCAACGAAAAAAATCAATAAAATATATTGATAGTAATTTTTACGGTAAATTTATCTTAACACAAAAAAGACGCAGTAGTACTGCGTCTTAAGATTATTACATATTTTTTCATAATCAATTGTCAGTCATCAATTGATTGAGTTTAAGCTCCTATTAAACCTCTGATTAAAAATACAGCGGCTAATGAAACTATAGCATAAAGTTCAGGGAATACCGCTAAGATAAGAGTTTTACCGAATACGTCATATCCGGCGCCTATACCTGCAACTCCATTAGCACAAAGTTGACCCTGACGGATAGCTGAAAATAGAGCAACGAGACCTAAAGCCATACCGGCTCCAAAAATTCCGGCAGCTGCTCCCCAAGATATGGTAGGAACTAAAGCTCCTTGTAAAAGGAAAAAGCCTAAAAATCCATATAAACCTTGTGTGCCGGGAAGAGCACTTAAAACAAGATAATTACCGAATGCATCGGGATTTTTCTTCATAGCTCCCACAGCTGCATTTCCTGCGTAGGTTACTCCGTAAGCACTGCCGATTCCGGACAAAGCTAACATCAACCCGATTCCAATGTAAGCGAAAACAATTGGTTCCATAAATTTACTATTTTAATTTGTTAATAATTTTTTATTTATTTTTATCTGCAAAAGGCGAATATTTTTTGCCGCCGCCTGTAAATCCGGCATTTTTATAAAATTCTACAAAGGTTAAACGCATAGGATGTACGAACGCGGATAAACCAGACATAAATATATTCATGCCATGACCAATAAGTAAGATTATTATCATGACAATTTGTTTTACTATAATAATATCAGGACTAAGATTAATAGCTAAATCGTTGAAAACGAAACCCATCACAGCGCCACAGATTCCTAATGCGAATAATCGTATATAGGATAGTACGTCACCGAGAATCCCTGTTACCATATTATATGTATCCCATAATCCGGCGCCAACGTTTATAAAAACATTGCGTTTTAAATTGTTGAGTACAAATATTAAAACAAAACTGATTGCTCCGAATACTATGTACATTATTTTTGCAACTCCGGCTGTAACAATTCCTTGACTTGATAGTAGGAATGTTCCTCCCATTCCCAAAATCAAAGTCAACCATCCGAGAGTGGAAAACATGCCGCCGTAATTTTTATGTTTAATCATATTAACTACCTTTAAGCACATTCCAAAGAGAATCTGCACAACCCCAATTATTAATGCATTGTAAAATAATTGATTTTGATCCAGCATTATTTTCTTTAAATTCGTCATCCAGGGCCAGTCGACATTGAGAAGTTCGATTCCGAAGAATGTTCCGCTAATCGTACCGAATATTATTGTAGCAATGCCCAACCAAAATGTTAACTTGAATATGTTTTTCATTTTTGGTATGAACTTTATTGCGAATAATGAGGCAACCGCCATGAGAACTCCGTAACCGGCATCACCTAAACATAAGCCGAAAAAGAGCATATAGAAAGGAGCGAAAAATGGTGTTAAATCCAATTCGCCATATTCCGGTAAAGTATAAAGCTCACCAATAGGTTCAAACAATCTTGCAATTTTATTGTTTTTGAGAAGAATAGGAACTTTTTCTCCTACTTCCGCTTCGCGTGATGTGTAAAGAATATCGCCGTTGGTAAGTGCTTCGAGTAAAGGAGTTTCCTTTTCTTCCGGAACCCAGCATTCAATAAGTTTAACCTTATCACCTGCAATATCTTCGGTTTCTAATCTTACCTTAGAGAAATCAAAATCGGTTTGATTGTGTTTAGCCTCTTTTTCTAAAGTTAACAAATATTCCTTAACATACTCATCAGTAGTAATTAGAATTTTATCTAAATCCTTTTCTAATTTTTCCTGTTCCGAATACAAATCACTAAGTCTTTCATTAGGTAATTTTACCGTATCGGCCTCGATATTAACATGTTTTTCTTTTGTTACCGTGATGAAATAATATTGAGAAGACGATTCACTTATTATCAAAGCGTTGTATTCATCTTGCCACTCTTTTAAGAAATTCCTTTCAGGGCATGTGAAGAAATTAATGTAATATCCGTTTTCAGCTAATTGCTTAATCCGTTTGAAGTCGAAATCGCCCCAAGGTGTTAGTGCAACTATATCTTTTTTGATAGTTGCCAATCTATGTTTGATAGCTTCTTCGTGCTTTTTAATTTCTTCATATTTTATAAGAGCTTCATTAGAAATATTTTCCTGAGCCGGAGAAAGATCGGTAATTTCCCTTGTTTTGGCAAATTGCTTCAAAAACTTAATATATGAAGTGTATTTTTTCATCAACGATAATTTATCGTCGAGTTTTTCATTTATAACGGTAAAATCTTCTTTTTCAATTATATGTGCCACACCGATTTCATATAGTTTATTTATGAAATTTTCGTAGTCTTTATGATATAAAAGAAAAGAATATTTTTTCATTGGGAGAATCATTCTATTACCTCCTTTCTTTGTTGTTGCTTGTTCTTAACGATTTTTTGAGATGATTTGGAAAGATTTTCTTCATCTTCAAGAAAACGTTTGATTTTCAATATGGCACTCTCGAAACCGGGAATTTGAACTTTCTCATAAAGATTAACTTTCTGAGTAGTTTTTTTTCTTGCATGCTCGAGCATTTCCATTTTTCTGTTTGCAACTTCAGCTTCGATGGCCGTTCTTGCAATATCTTTTAAAATTTCAATGCCGTCGAGATACCAGGCAGGTTTATCAAAAATAACAAAGTCTTTTACATTAAAAATTATTTCATTGAGAACGGGAGTGTTAACACCGGCAATCTTTTTGATACTCAGTCTAACATCATCAATACTCAATAAAGAATTATCGAATTCTACCCACAAACTTGAAATTTCCGAATATGAATCTATTTTTATGTTATATTCGTTATTTAATGCATTGACTATGTCTTTCGTTTTTTTAACTTCCATACGAAGAGCCGATTCTTTATTTTTAATGGTAGGCAAAGTTCGTACTCTGACACTCAATTGTTTGTTGAGGTCTTGCATGGATGTTTTATTATATTGAAATTTTATAGCCATGATTAATTGTGCCAGTATTTATCTATAAGCTCTTGTTTAATAGCTACTTCAGACTTGGTGAAATGTTTAGCGAAAAGCTCCCAAGCCGTATCGAGCATTTTGGTTATATCGATGTTGACGTCTATAGCAAGTAATTTTTCGGAATAGTCTAAAGCGAAGGCAATAGTTCTTTCGTCGTAATCACTCAAATCGAAACCGTTTTCAAGTTTTGTTTTAGCGTTTGCGGCATCGGCATAAAGACGTACTGCAGTATTCATAACCTGAGGATGATCTTCGCGGGTTTGTTTTCCGATAACCAATTGTTTCAAACGCGATAAACTTCTGAATGGATCAACGATAACTTTACCTATATCCGAATCTCTTCTGAGGAAAAGCTGTCCTTCGGTAATATAACCTGTATTATCGGGAATAGCGTGAGTTATGTCGCCGCCGCTCAATGTTGTAACGGCAATAATTGTGATTGATCCGCCTTCGGGAAACTGAACCGCTTTTTCGTAAATCTTTGCCAAATCCGAATATAAAGAACCCGGCATACTATCTTTCGACGGAATCTGATCCATACGATTGGAAACTATACTCAAAGCATCGGCATAAAGTGTCATATCCGTTAATAGTACCAGAACTTTCTGATTATGCTCATAAGCGAAATATTCCGCAGTTGTAAGAGCCATATCCGGGATAAGAAGTCGTTCTACCGGAGGATTTTCAGTTGTGTTAACAAAACTTATGATCCTGTCTAAAGCGCCGGCGTTATCGAAAGTATTTTTATAATAAAGATAATCGTCGTGAGTAAGACCCATTCCGCCGAGAATAATTTTGTCGGCTTCGGCTCTAAGAGCAACAGTAGCCATTACTTCGTTATACGGTTGATCGGGATCTGCGAAAAACGGAATTTTCTGTCCAGAAACTATTGTGTTATTTAGGTCAATCCCTGCAATACCGGTAGCAATAAGTTTTGACGGCTGTTGTCTTCTGACCGGGTTAACCGAAGGTCCGCCGATTTCTCTTTCGTCGCCTTCAACTTCCGGACCACCGTCTATAGGATCGCCGTATGCATTGAAGAATCTTCCGGAGAGAGCGTTTCCGACTTTAACTGTTGGTGGTTTTCCTAAAAATACAACTTCGGCATTTGTAGGAATTCCTTCGGTGCCGGCAAATACTTGTAAAGTAACTTCATCGCCTTGTATTTTTACTACTTGAGCTTTTCTGCCGGCAACAACTGCCATTTCATCATAGCCTACGCCTGTAGCTCTTAAAGTACAAGTTGCTTTAGTAATCTGTGTTATTTTCGTATAAATACGTTGAAAAGCTTTAGTCGTCATGCCTTACGCTCCTTTCTTTTAAGATATGTTCAATTTCTGTAACATATTTATTAAAATCATTCGATTTGTATTCGGAATAGTTCATTTGTTTAAATGCATTGATAATGCGTTTGAAATAAGGATTAACTTCTTCGAAAGAGTCAAATTCGAAATCGGAATCACAAATTTTCAAAATATAAGTCAATAAAAAGTCTTGTCTTTCAAGAGGAGTATTTGCATCGATTTTATCGAAAGCATCTTGCTGCAAAATAACAAAGTCTATAAGTTCGGCTTTCCAGAAACGGAGATGATAATCCAAAGGAACTCCGTCGTCGCCGAGAATATTAATTTGTTCCTGCGCTTCTTTACCTCTTAATATTAAATTTTTAGATTTGGCAATTTGAGCTACCCAATGAGGCGAAACTTCTTTTGCAAGATATTTCTCCACCTGATCGTATTCAAGATATTTTGAATATGAATCAATAGGGTCAACTGCGGGATAACGTTTTTTATCGGCTCTGTCTTGGGAAAGAGCGTAAAAACATCTTGCAACTTTCTTTGTTGACTCCGTAACGGGTTCTTTAAGGTTACCGCCGGCAGGAGAAACAGTTCCGAGGAATGTGACTGAGCCTGTAGCGCCGTTGTTAAGATTAACAAAACCTGCTCGTGCGTAGAAGTTTGAAATAATTGACGACAAATCGACGGGGAAAGCATCTTGTCCGGGAAGTTCCTCCAATCTGTTTGACATTTCGCGGAGAGCTTGCGCCCAGCGGGAAGTAGAGTCGGCGAGGAGTAAAACTTTTAATCCCATGCTTCTGTAGTACTCGGCAATAGTCATTCCGGTATAAACCGAAGCTTCACGGGCAGCAACAGGCATATTAGAAGTATTACAAATAATTGTAGTACGGTCATTTAAAGTTCTTCCGGTTCGCGGGTCAATAAGCCGTGGGAATTCGGTAAATATTTCCACAACCTCATTAGCACGTTCACCACAAGCAGTCATGATAATGATATCGGCATCCGCTTGTTTTGCAATAGCATGTTGAAGAACTGTTTTTCCCGAACCGAAAGGACCCGGAATAAATCCGGTTCCGCCTTCTGCAATTGGAAACATAGTATCAAAAATTCTGACACCGGTTTTAAGAATTGTTGAAGGCATCGGTTTATCTTTGTAAGCTCTGATGGGTTTTTTTATAGCCCATTTTTGGATCATTGTTAATTTTATTTCATGACCTTTTGCATCAATTATTGTTGCAATATGGTCTTTGATTGTGTATTCACCTGCGGGAACAACTTCCTTAACAGTATATTCGCCTTCAAATGAAAAAGGAACCATTATTTTGTGGTCTATCCAATTTTCTTTAACATTGCCTATCCAGCTGCCGGCAACAACCGTGTCGTTTGGTTTGGCGATAGGCTCGAATTCCCATTTTTTATCTTCATCAAGAGGGAAAGTATATTCTCCTCTTTTCAGGAAAGTGGAATCCATTTTTTCAAGGTCATTTTGAAGTCCGTCGTAGTTTTTAGATAGGATTCCGGGACCAAGAGTAACTTCGAGCATATGTTGCATAAACACAACTTTTGCACCGACTTTGAGTCCGCGGGTACTTTCAAAAACCTGGATATAAGCCGTATCTCCTATGATTTTGATGACTTCTGCCATGAGCTCGCTGTTATCGATCTTTACGTAGCAGATTTCGTTTTGGGAAACAGGACCATCAACTTTAACCGTAACAAGATTGGAAATTACACCCACAACTTGCCCTGTAGTTTTATTTATATTATCCATAATTGAATTTTTATATTTCTTTTTTAGAACTTGATTTGATATCTTCGAGAAGTTGTCTGAAAAGTCTTTTACCGTTTTCAGGATCAGCATTGATCCATCTGTCAATGATTCTGAGTTTTAATAGCATGCTTATTACAACTTCAAAAGAAAAGTATTCGAAAGTCATTTTTTCGTCAATCCAATCCCATCTAAATCGGTCTAAAGCTTCTTCTCGTTTTAAGATATTCTCTATTTCAAAAATATTCAAGATATTATTAACCGATGGCCAATCTACGGTTAAGCCGAAATCTTTAGCACCGCTTTTGGCGACAGCCTGAATATTTTCGTCGGTTAAGATCAACTGTTCTTCCGCAAGGAAGCCGTATTTACGTGAATTGTATGCAGTTACTACAGTGTTTGTCATAAATTCGAAATGAAACCAATTGCGTAGAAAATCATTTTTAATATTAAACAAATATTCGTAGTACAGAGTAGTAAGGCGGTGTTCCCAAAAGATTACGGAGTCTTTATTATCCGAAACCAGATATTCCGAAATAAATTGAATCAAATAAGGATTTAATCCTTCGGGTTCTTTCAATGCTTGGATCAATTCATCCTTTTTATAAACGCCCAAATCATTAAAAGTATCATCATCCTTATTAAAAATAAGCTTAAGAAGATTTTCATTATCATATTTCAGATAAAGATTCTGAATAATATCGAAATCTTCCGGAGCCAATTCTTCTTGCAGGTATGTTTTAAACTCATCCTGTTTGAACACAAGTTTCTTGTGATCAAAAGCGATTTCTGGCATTCCTGCAATTAGATAATAATAACTTTTACTCATAAGAGATATTATTTAAATAAAAGTTCAAAAGTTCTCGGACGAATGTAATTTTTAATGAACTCATTAAAGCTTTCTTCCGAAAAACTGATTTTATATCCTTCAGCTTTAGATAGAATTGTAAAACCATCGGTAACATCTTTAGAAGGAATGAATTTAATTTTATTTTCGGTCAATTCCGAAAATTTTTCCTTAAAGAAAGATTCTAATTTTGCTGATTCCGGATAAAGTAATTCGAAGTTGGAATTTTCCGATTTGATATCCCAGTTTTTGAGCATTATGGTGATCATTTCCTTAATAAAATTTTCATCTTTGAATGTTTTAGAAAGCGGAGCATCCAGTGCTTCGGCCAACATAATGTCTGTAATGCTTTGTTTGATAGCGCTAATAGATTGCTTAGCTGTCATCTCGAGTTCGGAGCTAACTTTTTTCTTAAGTTCTTCCGAGTCGTTTTCGGCTTTAGAAATAATTTCCTCAGATTTCTTTTTGGCATCGTGTAAAATACAATCTGCTTTAGACTTTGCTTCCGCGATAATTAAATCAGCCTCATTATTAACTTTTTCAATACCTTCCTCATAAATTCGGTCGGTAAGTTTTTTCAATGTATCTTCCATATATTAGAAGTATTTAGTTAAAAAAATATTTGATTCATATTGTTTTCTTTCAAAATGAAAGGAATGAATTGCAAAATTAAATATTTTACTATGATGTTAACAACATAAAAAAAGTTAAATAAATGAGTGGTTGATTTTAGCGTGTTTTGTTTTGATAATTAGATTGTTGATGGTCACAATCCGATTATGTGTAATTAGATGCTGAATTGTTAATCTGAGAATTAGAATTTTATTGGATAAAATCAATTTTCAGGTTTTTGAATTCTTTTATAATGATGGCTATGAAAATTTTTGAATTCGACACATAATTTGGTGTTTTAGGATAAAGAAGATTTTTTTTTGTTAAATCTTGAACCTAAAACTAACATGTAATCAATTTCACAGCATCATATTTACAATAAATAATATATCCGTTAACTTTGTTAATTCCCATGCTCCGAAGAATATCACAATAGTTTTTTATTTGCTTAATATCTTTTGAGTTTTCCTTACCGGTTTTAAAATCAATTATATTATAAACATCGTTCTTAATAGTAATACGGTCGGCTCTGAAAAAATTACTTTCAAAATTCATCATTTCTTTTTCAATATAAACTTTATTATAGTCGAAAAGTAATTCGTTAATAGCATTATCTTCAATAATCATATTAAAAATATGGCGAATCCGCTCTTTTTCAATATTATTAATTGGTTCATTACTTTCAAGCAGATACATTGCTTTATCAATATCCTTTGCCGTCATTAAATATGAAATTCCGGCATGAAATTTCTTTCCCCATTCAATCTCTTCTGAAGTATATTCATAATCATCGTTGATATTATAATTTCTGAGAGATGAAGCTATTTTTAGTCTTGTTCTCCAATTGTGATATATACTTTCCAAGTTTACAGACTCCTGTAAAACACTTTCATCTTTCATATTTTTGCTTAAAGTGCCGAATGATACGATATTATTCTCAATTTTATTAGGATTTAGATAGTTGCAATTATCACTGTCGATAAAATTACAAATCAATCTGTTTGCTCTGAAATCTTCACCTGAAGAATTATCTCTCTTGGTTATCACATATAATTGATCTTTCGCACGTGTTAGAGCCACATATAGTAAATTAATTTTATCTAAATTCTGACTTTCTTTTTCCTCTTGATATTCTTCTGTGTATGAACTTTTCTCAAGCTCTTTTGAATACTTAATTATGTATGAATCAAGTTCTTTATATTTAGTTTTATTATTAACATATAAATACTTGCTTTGATTGTTTTGAATTTTATAGTCGACAAAAGCGCAGATAACAACAGGAAATTCTAATCCCTTGCTTTTGTGTATTGTGAGAATATTAACGGCTTCATTTCCTTCTATAGATGAAATGTAGGTTTTTTCACCTTTGCTTTTAAACCATTCCGGAAACTCGGCTAAAGTCAACTTCGGATTTTCTTGAAATATATTTAAAAATCTTTGGATGAAAATATCGTTGTTGTTCAGTTTGAAAAGATCAATCAAATGTTCACAAACTTCGTAAACTGTATATAATGATAGCTTTTCTATGTCTAAATTGATATTTAATTTTTTACATACATTGGTAAATGATTGAATTCTGGACGAAGTTTTTTCTATAGACTTGGAAAGTGATTCATAGGTTTTGTTATATTTATCTTGTTCACTTAAAAATTTAATGCAAATATTCAGGTCGATATCATTGCTTTGTTTTGTAAGCATATTGATTATTGAACTGATAAAAATAATTTTTGGCGACGAAATAATCGACAGAGAATCCGGTGAAACAACATCAATACCTTTTTCGAGTAAAAAACTTCCGATTTGTTGTCCTTGTTCCGATTTGTAACTCAGGATCGCAATATCGCTGTAATCATAATTATATTCATCATGAAGTTTTTTGATTATTTCGTAAGTTTTATAAATGTTGAATTCTTTGTACTCAATGTCCGTATCTTCTTCATAAGTAATTACTTCAACATATCCGTCGAAATTATTATTAGCTTTCTGAATAAAAAGATCATTTGCATAAATGTTTTTGTATGCCGGATCGGAAATATATGTATTGTTTTCAGAGAAATATTTAAATAGCTGATTGTTAAAATTGACTATAGTTTTTGCAGATCTGAAATTTTGATCTAAATTGATCCGACTGATGTTTCTTTCGAAGGAATTTTCTCTCGCTGAGGTAATCTCTTTCGGACTTACCGATTTATAAATATTTGGTAAAGATGTAAATTGACGAACTTCGCCATTTCGCCAGATATATATCGCCTGTTTTCCGTCGCCGACAATAAGGTTATTGTAATTATTGGATAATGAATTGTCTATTAAAGGAATAACGTTCTGCCATTGCAGTATTGATGTATCTTGAAATTCATCAATCATTAAGTAATTATACTTTTCTCCTATGCGTTCGTAAATGAAAGGCGCTTCTGATTGTGCAACTATATCACTGATTTTTGTATTGAATTCTGATATAGGCAGAATATTCTGCTCGGATTTTATTAGATCTATTTCTTTGGCGATTTCATTGAGTAGGGCGTAAGTATAAATATTATCCAAGATTATTTTATAATCAATATATTCTTTGTACAGCTCTTGTGTTTTGTTGAAATTTTCGAATAACAAAGGTTTTATGCTCAATACATTCGGATTTGCATTTTTTTTATTTGCTATCCATTTACTATCGTCATGATAATTATTTATACTATCACTTACATATTTACCTACTGTTAGCTCATCAAAATTGTCTAAAATCTTTCCGAAATAACTGAAAATACCCTTTGAACCCTGATAAAAATCGTTGCTCTCCAGTCCGGCTTGATTAATCGCATTGATTGAATCCTGAGCAATTCCTTTTATTTCTTTTTCCAATGAATTTTTTATTGTATGAAGTTCACTAATAATCTTTTTGAAAAAAGGAATATCAAAACTTAGAAAGTTATTTTTTTCTATTAATGATTTTATTTTTTCATTTGACAGTACTTCACCTAATTCTATTATTGGCCTTTCAAAATCTTTTGTAGATTCATTCTCATGCAGATGATCGATGTAATTAATTAAAAATTCGGTTAGTTCCCGATCATTTCCGGCTCCTGCTATCATATTTGCAACAGCTTCTTTGATAAGCTTCTTAAAATCCAATTCAATATTAAATCCCGAAGCAATATTCATTTCGTGAGAGAAGGCCCTGATAATTTTATGAGAAAAACTATCTATTGTCGATACGGAAAATTCGGAATAATTATGCAGAATTTTTGATAAGCATGTTTTAGCTAAAACAGGGAATTTATCTTCGGCAATATTTGGTAAAGCCTTTTTAATTTCAGGCAACATATTTTTATTAATACTGCTATTCGGGTATTTATCCGGTTCAGAAATTTGCTCTAATGCGTCAACAATACGTTCTTTCATTTCGGCAGCGGCTTTGTGGGTAAAAGTAATTGCCAGAATATGCTTGTAATTATCTGTGTTTTTGAATAATAGGATTAAATATTCTTTTACGAGAGTATAAGTTTTTCCTGAACCCGCCGACGCATTAATGATCTTAAACATAATTTTAAACTTAGAAAGTATTTGCAAAGGTAAAAAATAAGTGCAATAGATATTTCACATTTTAGGGCAGGAATCTATTTTATTCAATTTCTCACAGGAAAAGATATATTAAGCGAAAAAATATTAAAATAATAATTATTTTTTTATCTTTGTCAGGTGCTTAAAAACAAACACTACTATGAAACAAACATTACTTTTCTTGACTATTTTTTTATCATTAAACAGTATATCTCTTTCCCAAAACCGTATTCTTACACGAGGAGCCGAGCCGGGTGAGTTATATCTTTCCGGGATATGGTATGGTATAGGAGATGATCCTGTGTATGAAACACTCCGGGATGCGGTTTATCACATAACTGAAAACGGCAAGAAAATAAGCATACAATATGATGTTGATTATTTTATAGATAACTATACCGAACCCGGTTCAGTAATGCAGCCGGAATATTTTATGGCTGATGCTACTACTGGTGTACTGTATAACAAACGCGTTTACAGCAAAAACAGTTATTCTTATACCCAACTCTGGGTAAGTTTCGATTATGGGAAAAATTGGACATTTAGAGAGGAGTTGAGTTTTGCTATGTATTATTCCGGAATCTTTACACATGATAACCAGTCTATTATGTATAGAGGTGGTGGCGGAATGTATTATAGTTTGGATTTTGGAGAAGAGTGGATGAAGATAGACAATACAGGGTATACTTTAGATGGAGATATTGGATACAGTGAGTGTGAATTTCTTGGATTAGACTTGAATACATTGCTTTATACACAAACATGCTACAATACGTATACTGAAACATTAATAGATGGTGAATATATGTATGGCAACGTTAACGGTACTTTTCCGGATGTTTACCGAGGCGGTAAGGAGGGAGAGGTTTATGTAAGTTCCTGGTTCCCGGATCAAACTTTTAAAATAGCTTTTAGCGCCGACACTGGATATACCTTTCGAACGGTTTATGTAAGCGATGTTTATACTCCTGGAGTTGATATTTATAAACCTGTTTTTATGTCGGATAGAGAATCCGGCGTTTTTTATATTCTCAGGCGCAATAAAATATATGACTATGATCCTTACGGGTGGCATTTAGAAGTGTGTGTGGATTATTACCGTGATTACGGCGAAACACTGGTAGCTTCGTATTGTCATGATCTTCCCAAAGATTACGGTGATATTTGCGAACCGGTCAATAATCTTGCATCTTATAAGCCGACTCATAATTCTGTTTTGCTCTCATGGGAAGAACCCGAATGCAGCCTTCCTGTTGCGGGCTATATTATTTACAGAAATGGTGAAGAGTTAAATGAAGAATTTATAGTCGATACTTTTTATTTAGATGAAAATCTTGATGTAGGCGATTATAACTATTATGTTGTTACACATTACACTAATGGCTGCATTTCGGAGATTTCAAATCAAGTAACAGAGATTATTGAGCTTGGAATCAAATATATTGAAGATAATATTATTGTTTTTCCAAATCCGACAACCGGAGAGTTAACAATTAAAAATGAAGAATTAAGAATTAAAAATATTTGTGTTTTTGATGTGTTTGGAAGACACGTTTATTTTCAACAACAAAATATTGAAAAAACAATAATAGTAGACATTTCGGATTTTAAAACAGGAATCTATTTTATTCAAATTCAAACTGAAAATGGTATTGTAAATAAGAAAATACTAAAAAAATAATTCTTAATTTTTAACTCTTAATTTTTAATTAAAATGAAAAAACATACTCTAATACTAATCATCCTGTTTTGCACAACAAAGCTTTGGTCGCAAAACTGGATAGGTTTTTCAAACACTGAACATTCTGTTTCCGAACTCGAAATTTTAAGTTCCACATCTCAGTCTGTAAGTCTTAAACTCACCGTTCCGGGTATTTACAAAACCGATACATTAGTAAACGGTACATCTTATAGCCGTTTGATTTTACCCGGCGGCGAAGCCGTTAATCCTGCTGGTTATCCTGAAATTCCTACTCTTAGGTATCAGGTGGCTATACCTGTGTGTGAAGAAATAGATATTGAATATCAGATTATTTCGCGCCAATCAATGACTTCATATAAATTATATCCTGTGCCTGATATTATTTTCGGACAGGATAGCGATGGGCATCCTGTACAAACCGAAGTGTTTTACATAAATAATGATGCATATTCACTGCCGTGTTCTTCATTTCTGGAACCTTTTGCAGAAGTTGTTTCGGCCGGAGCACTTCGTTCTCAGCGTTTTGCAGAGCTATTGTTGCACCCCGTGGAATATTGTCCGCTAACAAATCAATTATCCGTAATAGATAGAGTAGAAATAATTTTAACTTTCACTAATCCTCAAGGCGATATACGACAAAATACAGGTATTTTTAATAAAGTAGCCGCAACTACTTTTATTAATTATGAAGATAACGGAATTAGTGCTTTGGTAAACGACAAGGCATTTGAAAAAGACGGTTTTGAACAGGGTAATGTACAATATATTAACCTCACAGATACTGCACAGGCATGCCAACTTGTTGCCGATTATCTGATTATTACCGATCCTGCCTTCTTTAATCCTTCCGACCCCAACTCGCAATTGACCCGTTTAGCAGAACACCGGGCTTTTTATAACGGCTTTGATGTAGTAATTCTTAATGTGGCGGATATACTTTCTGATGCGGTAGGATTTTATTATGAAGGACAAGATAGCATCCCATCACAAAGTAAATATAAAAAAGAGCAGCGTATCCGCACCTGTATTCGTTGTGTTTACGAAGGTAAGAATGCGCAGCACACCTTAGACGGGCATTTGGCTTATGTATTGCTTGTAGGAGATGTTTATGAAAACAATACAGGTATGCCAACATCATTCGATCATGATATTGCAGTTTATAATAATCCTAATGATATTATGCCTTCAGATTATTACTACAGTTGTATAACCAAAGATGAAGAAGGAGAATATGATGATGTCGGCGATCTGTTTATCGGTAGGTTTAGCGTTGAAAATAATGAACATTTATATAATATGGTTGAAAAGACTTTCTTCAGGGAAAGGGATATTACTAATAGGGCCTATATTAAAAATGGGTCATACATTAATAATTATAGCCTTAGTAGTAGTTATGGTTATCTTTTGTATAATGCAGAGTTTGGCGACTTTATAAATTCATTAAGACATATTAACTATTGGAGGTTTAGGTATTTTGATTGTTTGAACACTTGGACATGGTCACTACCGATTAACGAGAGTTTTTTATTTAGTTTATGGGATTCCAATTTTACCCAGTATTTTGGTAAAGGCGGCATAGATAATTGGGAGTATATAACCCAACTTGATTTTTCCAATGAACTTAATAATGAACGTAATTACACATTTATCAATGCTTATGCACCGGAAACAGGTCATTTTGATAATGCGGAATGTTTGGGGGAATTTCTTACCCGTTATTCACCGCATAAAGGTGCTGTAGGTTATATTGGCGCCTCTCGTTTTATTTCAACAACTATTACGATTCCTATATATTATCCGCCATATCACTCAAATATTCGTTATTATTTTGAACTTATGCCGTATAATCTTATGGCAAATAATATTTCGATAGTAGGTGAATTGATGCTTGCAAGTAAAGTTGCTGGCAGTGTTAATTTAAATAAAAAGCAAAATAAATATGCACTAAATCTGTTTGGAGATCCGGCGCTTAATCTTTTTGCTCACGGTTTCGAGATAACACGGGATGCAACTACAGATGATATTGCAGAAATTCCATGTAAAGTTCGTGTTCACAACAATGCAACATTAACAATCCTGAGCAACCATTCATTGAATTTACTTAACGGGGGCAAATTAATTATTGAAAATAACGGAAATTTAGTCATTCAGTCCGGTGCACAAATTAACGGTGTCGCAGGAGATTCTATCCCTGCAATACAAGTAAAAGGCGGCGGTTTCATAGTAGGCGATAATGTAGCATTTAATAATGTCAACGGTATTTTATTGGAAAATACTAATAGTTCATCAAATCCCTGGTTGTATGATGGAGATAAACAATATAACTTGAGAAATGTTACTTTTAATAACACTAAACTTACGCATAGAGGAACCAAACTGAATATTTCTAACTGTATTTTTAATAACGGCAGTAATGTCGAAACATTTGCAAGCGTATCTGTGTTGGATAGTTGTGTTTTTAATGAAACTGCATTCTTATCGGATTATTCTGCGGCAACAATTAATGATACGGATTTTAAACCAACAGCAACGATTAGTAATAATAATTTTACAGACAATGATAGTTGTCCAGCAATACTTCTCAAAAATTTATCAATGTATGATATTTCTAATAATTTGATTAGCGGCTATAAAACCGGGATTTCATTGAGCGGTTGCGGTGGAAATACTTTATCTGAGTCGCAGAACGTTAGAGTATCCGTTATTATCCGTAAAAATAATATCTCCGGCTGTGAAACCGGAATAGAACTCTATAATTCTGTTGGCGATTTTAGATCCAATAATATTTACGAGAATAATTTCGGGATACAACTCTATAATAACTGTTATACAACATTCAATAATTACCTGCAAAACGCCCAGATTATCCAAGATAACAGTTCTTTCGAATTATATGCTTCGGCAAACTCTTTTCCTGTTATGTTTCAATATAATCAAATAGTAGATGAAGATAATCTCGGTAATGATTATTACGATCCCTTGATTTATTGGGATGTTATTTCTCCATACTTAGGAAATGCACAAGATATTAATAATAATTACTGGGGAGAGAATTTTGATAGAGAAGAAGATCTTTATCCTTTCAAATCTTTTAGTTGCGATTTAATTTGGGAGCCGGGAAAATCTTCATCATCTGAACCTGATTTAGCGGCAATTCTTTATGAAGCGGGTTTAGCTTATTTTGCTATAGAAGATTATGGTAATGCCGGAGCAAGCTTTAAGGAATTAATTGAAGGCTATCCGGAAAGTCGGTTTGCTGTTGCCGCCTTGCATGAGCTTTTTGCATTAGAGCAATTAACAAATAAAGATTATAATAATTTATATGATTACTTTTCTTCTATATCTCCTTCTGATTCTTCTTTATTTAGTGTTGCGGATTTTTTGGCAACACGCTGCAATATAAAGGAAAAATCATGGCAACTTGCAATAGATTGGTATGAAGATAGAATTGAAAATCCGCCGAGCTATGCCGACAGCATTTTTGCCGTTATTGACCTTGGTGATATCCATTTGATTATGGAAATTGAAGAAGATACTTCCGGCTTGAAGTCAAATGCTATTTATAATTATCGTTTAGCCGAAATCAAGCCTGAATCTATTCAAGCACATAAAGAGAAAACAGAGGTGCTATTAGCCGGTTTGCCTAAAATAGAGAAGACTCAAACAGAAAATTATAATAAACAAAATAACTCCAAAGGAATCTTGAGTCAGAATATTCCTAATCCGGCTACAGGAAGTACAATAATAAATTATGAAATCTTTACCGAAGGTAATGTTGAAGTTCGAATTTATAATACGTTAGGACAATTGATAAAAAATTCTATTCAAGGAAAGCTCAATAAAGGAAATTATCAAACACAGATTTCATTATCAGATATTTCTACCGGAATTTATTATTACGTATTGTATATAAATAATGAAAAAGCAGATGCAAGAAAATTGGTTGTGAATAGGTAAAACCTGATAATGATAATAAAAAAGTAATAAAAGATTAATAACTAAGATTACAGATATAAAAAAGTTGTCATAAATTTGAAAATTCTTAGAATTGAATAGCTGTTGTTGCTATAGTTTGTTTTATATTCTTTTCGATAGTTAATTAATTAGTGCTATTTTTTATTTTTTCACAGTGATTTGTTATTTTTCAGTTCCGGTACATGAACCGCTGATCTACTTTGATTTCATTTTTTAATCGTATAATTTTATTGATTATTAGTTTTTTTGCTGTATTTAAATTATGTTTTTATAGAAAAATAATTATTGAAAATAATAAACCGGAATATTTTTGTATTCCGGTTTATTATCAAAAGCAATCAATCTAATCCTTTCTAAAATTTACCTGAAATCAAACGTTACTTTTCCTACATGTTGATTATAGCTTTGGCTTCCATAACGTCCGGAAAGTGTTGATGCGGTAATATATAGCATCCTCGTACTGCTATCCATACTAAACAAAGCAGAACCGACATGAGCACCAAGAAGTAAAGATGCATTTACCAGATTGATAGTTTTTTCTTGAACAATTACATGGTTATTAGAATCAACAGATGTAACTGTAATAGTAACCTCTGTTGATTCCGGACAAATAATTTCAACAGTTGTTTGTACTTTGTGCTGTCCATAAACCATGCCCGATACCATAAATAGTGAAAAAAACACTAATAGTACTTTCAATTTTTTCATAATCATTTCTTTTTTAGTTAATAAAATTTTAATAATGTCACTGCAAATATAATAAATTTTTTACATCATTTTATTATGTGCAATTTTATGATTACCATATTCAATTTATTGGTATTCATTGTGTTCTTGGTAAAACAGGATAATGATTATGTGCTTTTGTGCATGAGTATTACGGACAAGGCATTGTTATTAGAGAAAACTAGACTGAAGTAAATGTTGTGAATAACAACATAGAAGCCTACATTAATAAGAAGAGAAAGTAATTACTTCCGTTGTAATACAATTTTAATAATATATTTGTCCCATACTACTTGGAGTTACTCCATATTGTTTCTTGAATGCTGATGAAAAATGCGATAAATTTTTAAACCCGACTTCGATATATACATCCGAAACGGATTTCCCAACTTCCTGCAATTTTTCGTATGCTGCTTCGAGCCGCCTTTGAATTATCCATTTTTCCGGAGACAACTCGCTTATCTTTTTAAAATCCCGCTTAAATGTAGAAAGGCTTCGTCCTGTAAAAGATGCTATCTCATCAATAGATAATTCATACATGTAATTCTCATCCAAAAAATCAATAATATCTATTTTCCAAGGTTCGGTAAAATCAAAAAGTGTAGCATAAAACCGTTCGTCAATATTCAGCAAAGAGTGGACGCCTTCCAACATTTTCAGACACATTATATCGTCCGATGGTTTTATCGATGAATCGAAATATGGAGTAATCGACAGGAAAAGTCCTTTAATATCTGGGGTTTCGGGTAACTTAATAACACTTTGTTTGTGCTTTGTTGTTTCGATGGATAAATCTCTTTTTTCGAATTTTTGTAAAACTTTACGCAGAAAATCGCGTTTATAACAGATAAATATTCCCATAAATGGTTCGCCGTTCTTCGGTTGTTTTGTCATTTCAACGCGGTTATCCCGTCGTAAGAAGACACATTCGCCCGGACGAACTACAGTTTTCTTTTTTCCTTCCTCCAGAACATATTCACCGGAATAAACATAAACTAGGAAATGGTCGCGCACCATCTTCGTACACATACAGTCGTCACTGAAATAGTAACTATAAATAATGTCCGAATAATTAAACGTAATGTATTTCTCGTTTTTAGCTTCCATAACTTTATTTTTCAGCAAAGATAGCATTTTGTTAGAATATAGTGAAGGCCAAGAACAAAGCCAAACTCGTTTGGGCAATGTCGAGGCGCATCCTATATTCTCAAAAAAACTAATTATTTATTAACCTCTATTTCCCGAAGCCATTTTTCAATTTCGGATTTTGAATTGTTTGCACGACTTCCGCTCAAGCTAAGTCCGTCTTTGTGGTTTGATTTCGGAGTTAGTTTATTAACATCGATAAATCCTTGATCAACACCACCTCCGCCATGTGTGCAGAATGGGATAATCGTTTTGTTTTCAAGATTATAATTATCCAAGAAAGTCGCTATCGCCATCGGATAAGTTCCCCACCAGATAGGAAAACCCACAAAAACCGTATCGTATTGATTTATATTTTCCACTTTCCCTTTTATTTCGGGACGAACATTATTGTTTTTTTCTTCTTTCGCAACGTCTGTTGTTTCATGATAACCTTCCGGATAAGCATTAACTGTCTCAATGCGAAATATATCCGCTTTTGTCAGTGTTTGTATTTGTTTAGCCATGGCTTCCGTGTTTCCTGTACGGGAATAATACACTACCAATGTTTTGTTGTTCTGCCCGAACGCAGAAATAGCTGTTGTCATAATAATTAATGATAGAACGATTGTTTTCATTTTTCTTTATTTTATTGTTATACATTTTTTCCTGCTTCATAAGCTTTTTCGACAGCAGGATTGCCGATAATATCGCCTTTGTTCCAGGCTCCATAGCCGATAATATGTTCAGCTTCTTCAACATTGTCGAGACAATCCATAAATCCGCGGAAAGCGGCAATGGTTCCCGTTATTGTTTCTTCGCCTTTATCTGCAAGAGTAGCTATAAGATAAGCTTTGCCCTTTAACTCAGTATAACGCGGAACAGTACGGTCGATAAGGGTTTTAAGCTGTGCATCCATTGTGTAAAAGTAAACCGGTGTGCCGAATACCAATACATCCGCATTAACCATTTTATCCAATATTTCAGCCATATCATCTTTCTGCACGCATTTATGAGTAGTGTAGCAGGCTCCGCAACCGAGACAATAATTTATCTTTTTATTATGAAAGAAAATCTTTTCGGTTTCGTGGCCTGCTTCTGTCGCACCACGGATAAACTCATCGCACAAATAATCGGAATTTCCTTCTTTGCGGGGACTTGCCGATATAATTAAAACTTTTTTGTCCATACAATTTTTCGATTAAATATTAAAACTTATGTGTACCCAGCCATTTTACCATTTCCAAATCATGGTGGTCGAATAAAATGTTTCGTGTTGTATCAAGGGTTTTGATTGTTTCCATATCGTTAGCAGATAATTCGAAATCAAAAATATCAAAATTTTCTACCATTCTTTCTTTACGAACCGATTTTGGAATAACTACCACATCACGTTGTACCATCCAGCGAATAATAACTTGTGCAATGGTTTTTCCATGTTTTTCACCGATGGATTTTAAAATTTTATTGTTGAAAATATCGAATTTTCCTTCGGCTAAGGGTCCCCACGATTCGATTTGAACTTTGTTTTTCTCGAGAAATTTTTGCGTTGCGATTTGTTGATTGAAAGGATGTGTTTCAATCTGATTTACAGTCGGAACAATTTCATTATGTAATATAAAATCCAGAATTCTGTCCGGATAGAAATTACTGACTCCGATAGCACGTATTCGACCTTCTTTGTACAGTTCTTCCATTACACGCCAAGAACCGTATATATCGCCAAAAGGCTGATGAATCAAATACAAATCCAAATAATCCAATTGTAATTTCTGCATGGATTTTTCAAAAGCTTTCCTTGCATTTTTGTCTCCAGCATCCTGAATCCAAAGTTTAGTTGTAATAAACAATTCTTCGCGTGGAATTCCACTGCGTTTGATAGCGTGTCCAACACCTTCTTCATTCATATAAACTGCTGCCGTATCAATGGAGCGATATCCGATTTGTAAGGCGTCAGTTACTACTTTTTCCGTTTCATTAGGTTCAACCTGATAAACACCGAATCCGAGGATAGGCATTTCTACACCGTTGTTTAATTTTACTGTTTTCATCTTATTTTATATTTTTATTTGTAAATATTCTGTGAAAAATGTTTCCGGTTTACCGAAAGGGATAAACTCCATGCGTCAGGTAAATTCAAATGCCCCGTTTTAGAAAAAAATTATTTACTTTCATTGTATTCTTTGTTTTAAGTTGTATGCCGTTAATATTAGTTACATACAAAACGGAATTATCAAATCAATCTATTTATCTTTTTTATTCGGTTTAGATAAAAATTCACAATGCAAAAGTAAAACATAAATTTTAAATCCATTTTGCCTTACGGCTCAAAATGTTTTGTCGAAAAGTCCAAAATTAAAAATATCTAAAATAATTTTCATATAAAAATTTTATTAGGACAAATCAATTTCCATTAATTTACATCGGTTTTTTTATTTTTTGTTCGATTTTTTGTAGATCTATTGAACATGCTGATTTAAAAGAATTGAAAGTATAAGATTTAGTTTGATTATCCTTTGTTTCAATGCTTTATTGGATGCATCTTTTTGATTTAGCAATCCTGAATATTGAATTATTCATCGTTTTTCAATAGACGACCTTATGGTAAATAACTTTAGTGAAGTCCTTATGATTGTTTATCTTATTAATGTATTTTTTTACAAATGACAAGAAAGATATAAAATGTATGTATTAAAACAAAAAAGCGGTTAATAACTTTTGTTATAACCGCTTCGCCTCTTGTGGAGTTGCTGGGGGCGAACCATTGACTTTTAGTGGCGTGTCTTATCTTTTTATTCTATTGTTAATTAATTGTTTAACTTTTTTTTGTTACAGTTTGTTTCGTTTTCGTTCCATAAAAATAACTAAAAATACACTTGCCAATTACCCGGATCATTTGCGCGTATTGCATTGCTTACAAAACCGTTATATCTGCCTATATGATATTCACTACCATATACAACAGTAATAATAGTAGATTGTATTGGGTAAATAGAATATTGAAATAATTCATATTGATACACATGTACACCAGAGCCTACTTGGGCAACGGTGGAAAGTACGCTTCTTTCCATAATTAGACCATTTGAACCAACCCATTGTAGAGTAACAGTAACAGGGCTATTAAGATCATAAACCGAGACTTGAATAGGGTAGTCTCGAACAAAAGTTGAAGAAACTGGTAGTTGGCTTAAGGCTGCTGTTGATACAAACAGCATTACAAATAAAGCTGTTAATAGTTTAAAATTTTTCATAATCATTCTTTTTTTAGTTAATAATATTTTAATTTATATCGAAAAATAATAAACCGGATTTTATGTATTCCGGTTTATTATTTAAAAAGCAATCATCTAATATTGATCAGGTCTAGGCTCGTAAGTTGAACTGCCGATAAAAGTAAAGTCGCTTCTTGTAAATGTTACATGGTCGGTAATGGTGAAGTCCCATTCTTTGGACGCCTTATAGGCGCCGTCGCTGCTTCCGGGCACACGAAATACTACCGTAACCCTACATATTATCCAAGAATTAGGCTGGTATGTTCCTCTATAGAAATCATTGGGACTAAGTGCATTCCAAGTATAGTAGGTGTAATAATTAGTAGGATTGTAGTAGTTTGCTGTATGCAGCCACTGCGCACTGATTTCAGGTTCAGTCATAGGAATGCTGCCCATATTTTCAAAGTGAATATAGGCGTAATCAAAATTTTGTTCTTTGGTGCTTTGTGCAAAAGTGCACAAACTCGTCAAAGTGAATGCTATCACTAACAGGATAGATTTTTTAAATGTTTTTTTCATAATCATTTTTTTTAAAATTAATAATATTTTTATTATGCCGAAAACACGGCATCTTTTATATTTTTGATAAATAAGTTAGTTTTGAGAATCACAAGTTGTTATACGCAGTTCATCAACTTTTTCACGTTTTGCATCCTGTACATTTGTGATAAAATCATGCAATTTTTCGTGAGAAACGCGCCCAAAAGTAATATCTATTGATTTACCTCCATCAGGAGAGATAGACAACATATGTTTACGTGAAAAAAAGTAACATATAATAAAAATAAGGCCAAGACCGCATATTAATAGATAAGAAAAATCTTCATAAGATATATAGAAAAGCACAACCCCTCCAATTACACACAATATAGCTAAAAAAAATAATATTGGTTTGTGCTTGTATTGTGTTTGTATAGAACTTATATTTTCAAGAAATATAGAGTGAAAATGTGACTTTCCATATTCTTGTACTATGCGATAATTGGTTAATTTTACAGATTCCATAGAATCTATAATAATTTCGTCTTTTAATTGTCTCATAGTTCTTGATTTTTATAATTTGTTTTTTTTTGAGTATTTATTTTTACAATTCATTAGGTAAAAAGAATTGTTCTGTTTTATATTTTGGAATTAAATATTCCTTTTTAACATCACCTCTGATTCGAATCTTTCAATAATATCATCTGTGTATGGGTCTTAAAAATAAACTTTTCATAAACTCTGCATATTTTGTATATTTTTTTCTATATTATCTAAATATCTACTCTTCCATTTTTAATACACAATATAATTTTTCATCCTTTATTACTTTTAAAATTTCATTAACTTTTGCATCTTCTATTTCAATTTGTAAAAATATTGTAAAAATTTGTGTCACAAATATACATATTTTTTGAGAATATTCGTGATAAAGGCATAAAAAAAACAGCAACCTGAAGTTAAAAACTTGTAAGTTGCTGTCTTTTAGTGCTTAATTTGTTGTGGGAGTTACTGGGGTCGAACCAGTGACCCCCTGCTTGTAAGGCAGGTGCTCTGAACCAACTGAGCTAAACTCCCAATTTGCGGTGCAAAGATAATACTTTTTTTGATATGTCAAATATTTGATTAAAATATTTTTTTAAATCATACACAAATCCTTATAACTACATGTCTTACATGTTTTTTCATCTTTTGCGATTGTAAAAACAATATCAGGATTCAACATCTCGTCAAAAATTTCTTTTAAATAAGATTCGAACGATAATAAGTTTTCTCTATCAATACCGTCGGGAATCATCGCCTGTTTTGCCCCTTCAGATTTAGAAACTTTTTCTTTTAAAGCATATATTCCAGCGTCCAACTCCAATATTTCGTCGAAATTATTAAAAATCAACAAGGCATACATCAATAGTTGAAATAGCTTATCGTCATGTTTATCGCGCAGTTTATCAATATCAACGGCAGGTAATTTCTTACATTTACCGGTTTTATAATCCATAACCCTGTATCTTCCTGCACAAATATCAAATCTGTCCACAATTCCGTTAAACTTGACAATAATATCACCGAATGAATTGATTAGAAACTCTTTATTGCAGGAATATCTTTCTTCAATAGATTTAATTTTTATGCTGGATGAAAGATTATTTACGGTATTAATATCTGACTGAATTGCGTTTTCTACGTAGTTCTTCACAATATTTCTCAATAAGAAGTTTCTTCCTACATCGAAGGAAATTCCTTTATTCTTTTTATAATCAGTTTCAATAATTTTGATGGAATTATCGATATTTTTTTCAATATTTTTTATGTTTTCGGGAGTAATGGTTTTTCCAATATAATCCTGATATAACAATTTTAATATTTCGTGTGTCATGATTCCGATAAATCTTTGATCAATACTTTCGGTATCATACATATCGCTGATATTCAAAATATATTTGAAGTAAAATCGAACTTGACAAATCAAATATTCATTTAATACGGAAGCGGATATTCCCTTCTCCGTAAGTATTTCATTTATACGCGATATAACGTATTCTGTTTTTTGTACCGGATGCGGAATTAATTGTTTATTGCTAACGATTGAGCTTTGATACACAACTGAATTAATTTTAATATTCGGATTGTATTGAGGCAATTCATTAATAATTTGCATTATATATCTACTTTTTTCACTTGTTCTTAAGGGAGAATCTGATGAATCGTAGATTAAATAAACATTTTGCGCCCTTTGGATAAGACGGTAAAAATGATATGCGAAAACTGCTGTCTTTGCTTTGGGTGTCGGCAATTGATATTCTCTAACCATTTCTCCAGTCAGGAAACTCGAAAATGTTATTATCTTAGGTAGAATTCCTTCGTTCATAGAAGTAATAATTACATTTTTGAAATCAAGCAACCGTGTTTCGAGAACGCCTAAAATTTGCAATCCTTCCAAAGGCTCTCCGTAAAAAGTTACAGATACCTCCTGAAAATAGAATTTTAATAATAAATTCAGATTTTCAAGGTTTTTTATTACTTCATTTTTTTCAAGTTGAAGTATTATTCGTTCAATAACTTTGCTTAAATCATATGCAATTTCACTTTCTAAGTTGAAATATGAGTTAAAGATTAATTTGTCAATCAGTTTATTAAGAATAATTAATATTGATTCTAAAGCCAATTGAGAGTTATTGTTCCAAGGTAAAAATATTTTAGAAATGTTTTCAAAATAGTCTTTGTCGATTTTAAGAATTATTTTATTTATTGTTGATGCAAAAATATATTCCTGATTTAATAAGTTCAGATATTCTTGCGTGTATTCACCGAAAATTACTTCAAAAACAGGATTTAATACAACTTTTCTGAACGGTTCGTTTCTGAATGCCGTTTCGCCGGAATTGGAAATTACAGACTTGGAATGTAAAGTAAATAAATCCGTAATTAATGAGCCGATAGAATTTCCGTTTAGCGGAACGCCCATCGTTACATTAAATTTGTCAAATTTTTCAGGGATTGAACTTAATACCGGTAATAATAATCCTTCGTCTGCGAGAACAATTGCTGTTTCGTTTGGATTAAAATCGTTGTCTGTTAATATATTTCCTACAATTTTAGCTTGTTGTATATTTCCGCCGGCGCAAATAATATTAATATTTTTTTCCGAAAAGAAGTTGTCTTCATAAATTTCGGGAAAAGTTTCCGGCCATTTACTATACATTTCTCTGAGAAAAATACCGGATTCTTGCCTTATATCATTGAAATAATATTTATCAACATCCCAGATAATTTCGGCAAAATTATTCCTGTATAAATAATCAAAAATATTTATTTCACACTTGCTGAGAGCATTAAAACCCGCGAAATATATTTTACTCCAATGAATTGATTTAGAGATGCTTTCAATATTGTTTGCGACTGTTTTATAAAGCTGTCCCGTGTAAGAGTAACCTTTATCATTAAGATATTTATTAAAATTATGATACAGATCTTTTAAAGATTCAAGAAATTTCAAGTAATCTTTCTCATATTCGGACAAGGAATTATATTGAGGAGCCCAAAATTTTATGGCCTGTGCTTCGGAGATGTATGTAAAAACGTCGTCGGCATTAGCTAAATAAAGATCAATTTCATTGAAATCTTTTAAAACTGTTGATGCCCAAGAAATAAAATTCTTAAAATCGCTTTGCGTAATCTCACTTGTTTTATAAATGTTATAAAGTTCCAATAGTAAATCTACGGAATTTAAGATTGTTGTTGGTTTCTGCAGAATCGCAAGTTTTAGTATAAAGTCCTGGATAGACAGTATTTCGGGAAGAAAATTTGCGTCGCTTAATTCATCTTTAAATTGCTCCCTCAGATGTACAATTGCCCTGTTGTTCGGAACAACAATACAAATATCAATCAGATTTTCATTAGACTTAGAAAGTATATTTTTTGTAAGGTTTTTGAGGAACATAATTATTTTAGATTATTTTTTCCGAGATCATTAAAATAATAATTATTAGCGGGGTAAGCTTTAAAGGTATGATTTTTTGCTAAAGACAAATATTCGGGAATAAGCGGAAAAACTTTTTTATCAGGTAAAAAATCCAAGATTTGCGGATTAACCAATTGAATTCCGGAAAAAGCATAATTGTGAGCAATTTCAACTTTATTATTTACAATAATGCTTTCATTAGTTTTAATATTTTTCCATCCGCACAATTCCAATTCATCATTAAAAAGTAAATATCTTGATGTTTCTCTTTCGCTCACCACAAGAGTTGATAATATCGAATCATCAAATTCAATGTCAAATAAATTTTTAAAATCAAAATTTGTTTCGATGTCTGTATTATGCACTAACAAAGGTTTTTCGTCATTAAGAATCTCAAGAACTTGTTTTAATCCGCCGCCGGTATCGAGCAGCATTTCTCTTTCATCCGAAATAACAATATCGTATTTCTCATAATTCTGTAAATATTCAATTAATTGTTCCGCGAAATGATGAACGTTTACGATTATTTTATTAATTTGAAAAGTGTTGTTTTCTACGAATTTATCCAATATGTGTTGAATCATTGGTTTGCCGTTAACCTCTACAAGAGCTTTGGGTTTATCGGCGGTTAGAGGATATAGTCGTGTGCCTAATCCTGCTGCAGGAATAAATAAATTTATTACCATCTTTTTCTTTGTAGATGTTTAACTACAACTTTTACTTTATCAGACTTTTTATATATTTCAGCGATTCTTTCCGCACAATAAACCGATCTGTGTTTTCCGCCGGTACATCCGAATGAAATCATGAGACTTTCATGCCCTCTATCGTAGTAGTCGCTGACAGCTTGATTAATAATGTTTTTCACATTATTAACGAATTCATTTACTTCTTGTTTAGAATTCAGATAATATTTTACGTTTTTATCGAGTCCTGAGAGATGTTTCAGATCTTCTTTCCAGAACGGATTTGGCAAACAGCGACAATCGAAAACAAAACCGCCGCCGTGTTTTTCATGCGTGGGAATGTCGTCTTTTAAATACGAGAAAGAATATATTTCAAGCAAAAGCGGGGTTTCTCTAACAACATTTACATTATCCGTATCAGTTTCTGTGTTTTTTGTCCGGTATTTATTTTTTATTTCATCAACAATTTTATTCATTTCAGGAAATATCAGAAGTTCGTTTCTACAATCATCCAATGCCTGAATAAAATTTTCAATTCCCAAATCCAAACTTTGAACGAAATGAGGTTTGTTTTCAACTATTCCTCTATATCCGTATGCACCAAGTGTTTGCATTGCTCTCAATAATCGAACGAACTTAAGATCTCTTTTAAAAGTTTTTCGATTATAGTTGCTAATGTATTTTTTTACTTCATTAAAATAATGGGAAATTAAATTTGCCCTGTCTTGATCGGAGAATTTGGCTTTGGCTTGATAGATAAATGATGCCAGATCATAAACATTGGGGCCTTTTCTTCCTCCTTGATAATCAATAAACCCCAATTCATCATTGTTGACAATAATATTCCTGCTTTGAAAATCTCTGTACACGAAAGTTTGGGGCTTGATTTGCATAATTATACCCGTAAAATTCAGAAAGTCATTTTCGAGAGCTCTTTCATCAAAATCAATTCCGGTTAATTTCAGAAAATTATATTTAAAATAATTCAAGTCCCACATAATTGATTGCATATCCATTCTACTGGTAGGATAAGCTTTATCATAATCTATTTTATTTGCGGCTTCGAATTGAATATAAACTAACTGGCTTAGGGCTTTCTTACATAAATCAAGCATATGTTTTGTAAGATATTTTGTTGTTTTTGTCGAAATTATATCGAATAATGAAATTTCACCAAGGTCTTTAAGTAGATAAATATTATCATTTTTATTTGCATATATTATTTGGGGAACATTTACCTCGGCATTTTCCAGAACTTTAGTAAAGTGCAAAAATGCTTTTGTTTCGTTACTATTAGGTGAATACACTGCTATTAGAGTTTTATCTTTAGAATATGAAATTCTATAATATTCTCTATTAGAACCTGAGTTGGAGATGGTTTCCGCTCCCCAATTTCTGTAGTATTTACTAATAAATTCCTTGAGTTTACTATTCATTGCTTCTCCATATTTTAAAATTATTGGCGTCAGAGTATTTTTCCAACATATCTTTCATTAAATCAACGGCAATGCTTAAACCTTTTTCTCCAGAATAAGCATTAATTACGATTAATATATTTTTTGTGCCGATATCAATTTTTGTTCTTTCTTCATCGCTTGTCGGACTACCTATTGCGCTTACCGTATCCCTGTAAACGGGTAAAAATTCTATATTAAGTTTTCCTCTTCCTATAGCTTCAAAATTATCTTTGGCAGTGCCGATGTCTAATAAAAGTTCATCGCCTTGAATTTTATCGGCATCAAAACCACCGATAGAGTAGGCGGTTTTAATTGAAACGTAGTTAATTATATCTACAATTGTATTGACTTTATGTAAATCCATCTCGCGAATTATTCTTCTGAGAAGAGCTTCTGCGGATGGTCTGTATCTATTCGGATCTTTACCTAAGATTTTATAAGCATTTCTTGTTGCGGCAATTGCGGGAATCTTATTGATATTCTCAATTTGATAATTATTTTTTATGTTTTTGATTAATTCCTCCGTTTCTTTCCACAACAATGGGGAGAAGCCGTTATTAACCGCATTGCATTCTATTGAAGCGAGAACTAATTCGGGACAGTTAGATTTTATTTTATTTGAAATAATGATTTTTTTCATCAAAACTTCTATTAATTACTTGCTACTGTATAAGACAATAATTTATAGTAAAGGTCGCCGGGGTTGTTATAATATACAAATATTTTATAATCGTTTCGAGTTTCCGAATATGTACCGTCGATTTCAGTTTCATTAATTATGCCGGTATCGTTTCTTTTTATTATGTAAGTATAATCATAATAGCCTTGTTTAAGATAAAGACTGCCTTCATAATATCCTTTTTCATAATTATAAGTCATAATATTATCTTCGTTGAATTGCCAACCGTTAAAATTTCCGCAAATATAAACATCGGTATTCGAAAAAGGGATTCCATCAACTAAAGTAAAATATACGTAAGCGTATTCAGCCTCGGTATCAGGGTAATCATTATCATTAACTTCAATTAAAAATTTTCCGTTGAGGTCAGTTTGTGTTATATACGGTCTGCCTTTGTAAGTAGGCTCAGGATCAAGGTAAATATGATATTCTCTATCTTCAACATGTATAGAATATATTTTACGACTAAGAAATTTTACATTGTATATATGTGCAAAACGAAATTCGTTATTACCGTTAAACTCAAACTTATCTTGAAAATCATAAATAATGTTATTGCCTGATATTGTGATTGGCTGAACATTCCTGAATTTGCTGTATTGCCTGTCATTCTGATTGATATATACAGCCAGATTTCTATTCGGATCGTCGATTCTGTAATTTGAAGTATTGATTGAAAAACTGACTCTTTGTTTTGTTTTTAAATTTTCCGGATTTTTGCTATATCCTATTGTTGTTGCAACATCTACAGCATTTTCGGTAACATAAAATCGTGCAATAAAAGCAGGGTTATCCGGACTATCTTCTTCATCATACACAACAAGAGCGTAATTTCCCGAATAATTAATATCTATGTTTTCATTGGGAAATGAAAACGTATAGTGCATATAATTTCGTAAAGTATTAAGTGACGAATTAAAATCTCTTATATAATCTTCGAAAAAGTAACCAGACATATAATCGCTTTGTCTTATTCCGGTCGATATTTTCCAATCCGGATCACAATGATATACAGTATAAGCGTAACTTTTACCTACGAAATCGAAATCATCAAAACTACATGTTAAATTTTCTCTATAACCTAATCTTATGACCGGGTCACTTGTCGGCAATCCGGACGGATGTATTTGCAGAGTATGAATATTTTTGTCGAAAATATAAAACAGATTATCTCCCAGATATTCTTGAATATCTATTTGAGCATGCAAATTAATGAATACTAATGCGGATACTAATGTTATAATAATTTTTTTCATATTGATAAATAATGATGATATTTTGCAAATTTACATTAATTTCTTATATCTGATTCTTTTCGGACCGACATCCATACCCATTTTTTTGCGATTTTCAATGTATTCCGAATAACTGCCGTCGAAAAAATTAACTTGTGAATCGCCTTCAAAAGCAATAATATGAGTTGCTATTCTATCCAGAAACCATCTGTCGTGAGAAATAATTACTGCGCAACCGGCAAAGTTTTCCAGACCGTCTTCAAGAGCTCGCAATGTGTTAATATCTATATCATTGGTAGGTTCGTCAAGAAGTAAAACATTGGCCTCACTCTTTAAAGTCATTGCTAAGTGTAATCTGTTTCTTTCACCGCCAGACAGCAATCCTACTTTTTTACTCTGATCGTTACCGGAAAAATTGAATCTTGCAATATATGCTCTTGAGTTTATAAGTTTACCTCCAAGTTGAATTTGTTCATTACCACCGGAAATAACTTCCCAAACTGTTTTTTCCGGATCAATTTGTTGGTGTTGCTGATCTACATAACCTACTTTAACGGTTTCACCAACGGTGAAGGTTCCGCTATCAGGATTTTCCAATCCCATTATTAACCGGAATAAGGTTGTTTTACCGGCACCATTAGGACCAATAATACCAACAATGCCGGCAGGCGGCAATTCAAAATTAAGATTTTCGTATAAAAGTTTTTCGCCGTAAGCTTTAATAACACCTTCCGCCTTAATAACATTATTTCCTAATCTAGGGCCGTTAGGAATAAAGATTTCGAGACGTTCTTCCTTTTCTTTCGTTTCTTCGCTCATAAGTTTATCATAAGCATTCAAACGTGCTTTTCCTTTTGCGTGACGGGCTTTCGGACTCATTCTTACCCACTCCAGTTCCCGTTCCAGTGTCTTACGTCTTTTACTTGCTTGTTTTTCTTCTTGTTCAAGGCGTTTGGTTTTCTGTTCAAGCCAAGATGAATAATTTCCTTTCCATGGAATACCTTCGCCTCTATCAAGTTCAAGAATCCAACCGGCAACATTATCAAGGAAATATCTGTCGTGTGTAACTGCAATTACAGTTCCTTTATATTGTTGAAGATGTAGTTCCAACCATTGAATTGATTCGGCGTCGAGATGATTGGTCGGTTCGTCGAGAAGTAAAATATCCGGTTCTTGAAGTAGTAATCTGCATAATGCAACGCGGCGGCGTTCTCCGCCGGAAAGGTTTTTTATTAAAGCATCGTCATCCGGACAACGAAGAGCATCCATTGCGCGCGCAAGCTTGGAATCCAAATTCCATGCATCGTGCATTTCAAGAAGTTCGGTAAGTTCACCTTGGCGTTCAATCAACTTCATCATCGTGTCGTCATCCATCGACTCAGTAAACTTCATATTTATTTCGTCGTATTCCTTCAATAAATCTACAACCTGCTGTAAACCTTCTTCAACAACCTGTCTAACGGTTTTGCTTTCGTCAAGCTTTGGTTCTTGTTCAAGATATCCGACGGAATATCCCGGCGAAAAAACTACCTCTCCAATGTAAGATTTATCCTCACCGGCAATAATTCTTAAAAGAGAAGATTTTCCGGCTCCGTTTAATCCGAGTATACCTATTTTGGCGCCATAAAAGAATGATAGATATATATCTTTTAAAACTTGTTTATTAGGTGGAAAGATTTTTCCAACTCCCACCATAGAGAAAATTATTTTTTTATCGTCTGACATATTATTTGTTTTGATGTTTTGGTTCTTTGTTCGGAATTATTTAATTCCGGGCTTTAAATTACCATAACCGGTTTATAGATAAAAATCAAATTAAATTATTGTAATCTAATTATTTTGAAATAATTAGATTCCGTTATTTCAATGTTGAAACATATACGGCATTACTATATGATGTATCAACACTATTCACGGCGTAGGCAACAATTATGTAAGTAGTGTTTGGGTGCAAACCTCCGATTTCATGTTCAAAATAACCGACCGAAGTATATCCTCTAACCTGTACAACAGAGTCGCAATTGGTATAAGTAGGAACAACGCCACCACCTCTTCTGTAACAAAAACCCTTATCCGTAATCGCATCACCACCTGTATCGTAAATCGAAGCTCCCAAAGTCAGTGTATAGGGAGTGGCCTTTTTGTCATAATGAATTATACTTCCCATAACCGGTGCTTGTTTTTTGTTACAGGCATAAAGTGTGCAAATAATTGCTCCGATCATAAATATCATAATCTTTTTCATATTAATGTAATTTGAATTGTTTATTAACGTTTGTCGTAATATTGAGCCAAAAAAGGAAATTCATTCTATTTAGATAGTTGGATAGTGTCGGACTCATACGAATATAATTTGAATTTGTTTATTGTTAAATTAATCATCATTTGTAAACATATAAATTATGCACGCGTCTTCATTATTATTTTTTTATTGATAGTGCGAGTTTGTTGCTCTCGGTTATTGCTTTTGTGACAAATTTACAATGATTGTTTATAATTATTAATTTTTACAGTTAATTTATATCGGTTTATTTACATTCTCTCGGGAACTTCAATACCAAGTAATTTCATTCCGTTTTTAATTACATTGGCTACAAATTTGGAAAGCTTTAATCTCATTATTTTCAGCTCATTATCATCTTCTTTTAAAACATTCACTTCCTGATAGAACTTATTATATTGTTTTGCAAGTTCATAAATATAATTAGCAATAATAGCTGGGCTTAAATCATCTGCAGCCTTATTTAAAATATTCGGATAGTCGTGCAAGGTTTTTATTATCGCCAATTCAATATCATTATAATTTATAAAGTTTGAATTTATTTTTATATCTGATAAATTACAATCGGCTTTTTTAAGCAATGAACAAATTCTTGCATGAGTATATTGAATAAACGGGCCGGTATTTCCGGTAAAGTCGATGGATTCATTTGGGTCAAATAACATTTGCTTCTTCGGGTCAATTTTAAGAATAAAATACTTCAAAGCTGCTAAACCTACCATATTTGCAAGATTTTCCGCTTCATCGTTGTTTGTGCGGGCTTGCTCATTTATAATGGATAATGCGGTTCCATACATTTCGTCCATCAAATCATCGGCATCTACAACTGTTCCTTCTCTGGATTTCATTTTGCCGGTAGTAAGTTCAACCATTCCGTATGAAAGATGGTAAATAGAATCCGCCCAGCCGTAGCCGAGATGTTTAAGCGTTGACTTTAAAACATCAAAATGATAAATTTGCTCATTTCCGACAACGTAAATCATTTTATTTGAATCGAATTCATCATGCCTTAAAACGGCGGTTCCGAGATCTTGAGTAATATAAACCGAAGTGCCGTCTTTTCTCAACAATAATTTTCTATCAAGCCCTTCGTTTGTAAGGTCAATCCATACGGAATTATCATCATCTTTAGTCAGAATATTTTTTTCGAGGGCATTTTCTATAATTTGTTTTCCAAGCAGATAAGTCTGTGATTCATAATAAATCTTATCGAAAGAAATTCCGAGTCTTTTATATGTTTCATTGAACCCTTCATAAACCCAAGAATTCATTTTGTTCCAGAGACTTAAAACTTCTTCGTCTCCGGCTTCCCATTTTTGAAGCATTTCGCGGGTTTCTTTCATCAAAGGAGCTTCATTTTTAGCGTCTTCCTCAGACATTCCGTCATTCATCAAACTTTTAATTTCCTCCTTATAATGCTTGTCGAACTCAACATAATATTTGCCGACAAAATGATCTCCTTTAATCCCTTTTGATTCCGGAGTTTCTCCGTTTCCCCATTTTTGCCAAGCAATCATCGATTTACAAATGTGAATGCCCCTGTCATTTACAAGATTCACTTTAATCATTTTATTTCCGGTTGCTTCTAAAATATTTGAAACTGCCGTCCCGATAAGATTATTTCTTACATGACCGAGGTGAAGGGGCTTATTAGTGTTAGGAGAAGAAAATTCGATTAATATTTTATTTTCCTGATTGATATTTTGTTGTGCGTAAGTTTCATTAAGATAATTTTCTGACAACAAATAAGTCCAGAAAGTTTTTTTCATTACGAAGTTAAGAAATCCGTTAATTACATTGAAAGATTCTATTTCCTGGCAATTACTGACTATATATTGTCCTAATTCTTCAGCCGTTTCTGCAGGTTTTTTCTTCGAAAATTTTGTAAAAGGAAAGACAACCAAAGTAAAATCGCCTTCGATATCTGGTCTTGTTGTTTGGATAACAATTTGATTTTTATCAAATTCAATATTATATATTTTTTCTATTGCCTCAGTAGTTATTTCGGAGATTTTATCAAGTATCTTATTCATAGCACAAAAATAATGAAATTCTGTTAGTTTGATTATGAATTGCTTGTCGCTTTACTTTTTGCAGCGACAGCTTTGAAAATTTAATTTACAATCTTTAGACTTTATATCGTCAATTAGCAAGAGCCAACCGGTTTCTAAGTTTTTTGTTTCTTTTTCTTAGCAGATGGAAAAAGAATATTATTGAGAATCAATCTATATCCCGGTGAATTAGGATGAAGTGTTAATTCGGTTGGAGGATCGCCGACATAGTGACGATAATCTTCCGGATCGTGACCGCCATAGAAAGTCCATGTGCCTTGTCCCAGTTCTCCGTGAATGTATTTCACTTCGCCGAGAGATTTATTTTCACCCATAATAAGCACATTCGGTTTTAATCTGTTTTTATTGAAAGCAGTACTTTGTCCCATGAAACTTTTAATTATTCTTTCATGATTCTGACAGAGCATGGTAGGCACCGGATCCCATTTTGCGGAAAATTCAAATAGAACAAAATAATCGGAATCTTCCTTAACACTTCTATGATTAGTAACATCAATGTCTGAAATTTCGTATTCGTAAGGATTTGTACTTATTTTGAAATTAGTAAATGCGATACAATTATCGTAATTGAGTTTACTTTGAGCTTGGGAATCCATCGGATCTCCGTCGAACATCGAATCGCAAATATCAACACCTTCTGCAGACAGAGCAACATCAAAGCTGTCAGGAGCCGAACACATTGCAAACAGGAAACCGCCATTCATAACATATTCCTTAATTTTTTTTGCAACCGCCAATTTACATTGCGAAACTTTTGAGAATCCAAGGCTTTGCGCAAGCTCTTCCGAATTTTTCACATCTTGTATATACCAAGCAGATTCTTTATGGGCAAACCAAAACTTTCCGTATTGTCCGGTAAAATCTTCATGATGTAAATGCAACCAGTCATATTTGATTAATTCGCCTTCAATAATTTCCTTGTCATAAATTTTATCATAAGGAATCTCGGCATAAGTCAAGGCAAGAGTAACCGCATCATCCCAAGGCAATTTTGAGAGTGGAGTGTAAACCGCAATTTTCGGAGCATTATATAATTTTATTACATCGGTGTTGGATTCGTTATCGGCAATACTTGTAAGAATTGAATTGTACTGTACATCCGCAATTACTGTGTAAGACACACCACGAATTTTACATTCAGTTTCAATTTGATCAAGATATGTGCAGGCAAAGCTCCCTCCTTTATAATTCAAAAGCCAATCCACTTCAAGATTATTTTGTAGTACCCAATAAGCAATTCCGTATGCTTTAAGATGATTGTTTTGAGTATTATCCATAGTAATGAGAATAGTACTTCCAACCAATAAACTTGGAAAAACAATAGAAAGCAAAATCAGAAAATATTTTATTTTATTCATTGTGATAATTTTATGCTTAATTAAAACGGAATATCATCATTTAAATTATTGTCAATATTCATTTTTGATTGAAAGGTAACGGCTTTTTGACTTGATGTTGGAAAATCATTCGGATTATACATTTCAGGATCAGTATATAATTTAGTAAACTCGTTATCAGGATCTGTGAACTTGGCATATTTAGCAATAAACTTAAGCGGCACATTAGCTGTTTTACCGTTTCTGTGTTTTGCTATATTAAGTTCGGCAAGCCCTTCGGTAGCAAGTCCTTTCTCGGTATCACTGCCGAAATTATAATATTCGGGACGATATATAAACATAACAATATCCGCATCCTGTTCAATAGCGCCAGATTCACGTAAATCGGAAAGCACCGGTTTTTTTTCACCAGACCTTTTTTCTACGTCACGGCTCAATTGAGACAAAGCGAGGATAGGGATATTTAGTTCTTTTGCAAGTGCTTTTAATCCTCGGGATATAGTGCTGATTTCCTGTTCTCTGTTGCCGTTACGCTCTTTCTCATTTCCTGCAGACATTAATTGCAGGTAATCGACTGCGGCAAATTGTATGTCGTATTGCGCTTTCAACTTTCTACATTTTGCCCTCATTTCAAAAATAGTTAAACCGGCAGTGTCGTCAATAAAAATTTTAGCTTCGGATAGTTTTGTTATTTTACTTGTTAATCCCAGCCATTCTTCGGATGTAACTTCTCCTTTTCTAAGTTTATCCGCGGAAATTCCTACTTCGGCAGAAATAAGACGCGTAACAAGTTGTACTGCCGACATTTCTAAAGAGAAGAACGCGACCGGTTTTTTATGATCTACAGCCATGTTTCTCAACATTGATAAGGCGAAAGCTGTTTTACCCATACCGGGACGGGCTGCAAGAATAAGTAAATCCGATTTTTGCCAGCCGCCGGTTATTTTATCTACTTCCACAAAACCTGACGGTACCCCGCTTAATCCGTCGGTATTTTTTCTTGATTTTTCAATTTCATCTATTGCTTCCTTAAGTATCAGGCTCATATCACGGGTTCCGGTTCTAAAATTAGATTCGGTAAGATCAAATAATTCGTTTTGAGCTTTATCTAATAGTGATAGAACATCGGTAACTTCTTCGTAAGCATCTTTAATAACCATTGAAGAAACTTCGATTAACTTTCTCTGGATATATTTTTCCATTAAAATACGAGAGTGAAATTCCGTATTTGCAGATGATGATACTCTGTTAGTAAGTTTTGAAATATAATATGCTCCGCCGACAATATCTAAATCACCAAAAGATTTTAACTGGTTGGTTACGGTTAGAATATCAATGGGTTTATTATCCGCGAATAATTTTTTTACAGCATTAAATATTCTTTGATGTGAGTCTAAATAAAACATTTCGGGTTGAAGAATTTCAATCACATCTGTGAGCGCATCTTTTTCCAGCATAATTGCACCGAGAACAGCTTCTTCAAGGTCTAAAGCCTGAGGTGGTAATTTGCCGTAAATATTATCATTAACAGCTGTTTGCGTTTTATATGTCGACTTAGTTTTTCGATTAATATTTTTCTCTTCGTTCATGTTGCAAAGTTAATCTTTATTTCATTTTTTATACTTAAAAAATGATGGTAATTTAAAAAGAAATATAAATGTTTTTATCGTCTATGAACTATATTTAATTTTAATATATCCGGAGAATTCATTAATAGAATCAATAAAGATCATTCCTGAACTTTATAGATATTTGATTTTTTAGTTAATCGAATAGCACAATCTGAAATTAATAATAAAAGTTTTATGATATTTTTGCAGAACAAAAACAATATTTCTATTCTTTTAAACATTATCACTATATACTTAACTTTTTACATAATAAATGAGTAAAATAAAAATTCTTTGGGCTGATGACGAAATAGAACTTCTCAAGCCTCACATAATATTTCTTGAAAACAAAGGGTATGACGTAGTTACGACAAACAACGGTAATGATGTTATAGATCTTATAAATGAACAAGTGTTTGATATAATTTTTCTTGATGAACAAATGCCCGGAATGTCTGGGATACAAACGTTGGAAACAATAAAGAATATCAACCCGAATATTCCTGTTGTTATGATAACAAAAAGCGAAGAGGAAAATCTGATGGAAAATGCTATCGGGTCTAATATTGCAGATTACCTGATTAAGCCGGTAAATCCGAATCAAATATTGTTAAGTTTAAAGAAAATTCTTGAGAATAGAAAAATTGTAAGTGAGAAAACCACTCAGTCGTATCAACAAGAGTTTAGAAATATCGGAATGGATTTATCCAATAATCTTAATTTTGAAGAATGGACTGACATATATAAAAAGTTAGTAAATTGGGAATTACGTTTTGATGCTTCATCAGATCAGAATATGTATGAAGTGTTTGAAATGCAGAAACATGAAGCTAATTCCTTGTTTTCTAAATTTATAGAGAATAATTATGAAAATTGGCTTAACGGTAAAGATTCTAAAAAACCGGTTATGTCTCATTATGCACTTCAGGAATATGTATTCCCGAGTTTAGGTAAAAAACCTAAATTTATGTTTGTTGTCGATAACATGCGTTTAGATCAGTGGAAAGCTATTGAAAGAATAATAGGAAATATTTATCGCACAGATTCCGAGTATATTTTTTCAAGTATTCTTCCTACAACAACACAATATGCCAGAAATGCTTTATTTGCAGGTCTTATGCCTCTTGATATTCAAAAGAAATATCCGCAGTATTGGCTAAATGAAGACGATGAAGGTACAAAAAATCAGCACGAAGAGTTTTTCCTCGCCGAAAATCTTAAAAGACATGGAAAAGGTAATATCAAATTTTCATATAATAAGATTTTAAATCTTGCTGCCGGAAAGAAACTATTCGAAACTTTACCTAATTTATTGAGTAATGATTTTAATGTAGTGGTTTACAATTTTGTTGATATGCTCTCGCATGCGAGAACAGAGATGGAAATAATTAAGGAACTTGCAGATGATGATGCTGCATACCGTTCATTAACGGAATCATGGTTTGAGCATTCGGCTCTTTATGATGTAATTGAATATTTGGCTTCAAAACAAATTGATATAATAATTACTACAGACCATGGTTCGGTAAAAGTCAGTGACCCGGTAAAAATTGTCGGAGATAAAGCAACAAATACCAATTTGCGGTATAAGGTCGGAAAAAATTTGGCATATAACAAAAAAGAAGTTTTTGAGATTCGCAGGCCGGAAGATTTTCATTTACCGAAAACCAATCTTACTTCAACTTATGTTTTTGCTAAATCTAATGACTTTTTTGCTTATCCGAATAATTACAATTATTATGTCGGTTATTATAAAAACTCTTTCCAACACGGAGGAGCCTCAATGGAAGAAATGCTTATTCCTATGGCATTTTTATCGGCAAAATAATCTTTATAAACTATCATTAATAAATATCAGGAACAATTGTGTGTAACGTTAAATCAACATTAGGCGATTAAAACTATATTTTTATGACATTAATTTCAAATGGATTAGATGACCTTGAGTCTATTGCAGGGAAAATTTTAACTACTTATAAAGACAAAAGGGTATTTGCCTTGACAGGAGCCATGGGGGCTGGTAAGACTACTTTAACTAAGGTTTTATGTGAACAGTTGGGCGTTATTGACGTTGTTAACAGTCCGACCTTTGCAATTGTTAATGAATATTTGACTGCATCCGGAGATTCTGTGTTTCATTTCGATTGTTATCGTTTAAAAAACCTTGCCGAATTTCTTGATATCGGCGGTGAAGATTATTTATACAGTGGAAATTATTGTTTTATTGAATGGCCGCAAATTATTGAAAAACATCTTCCTGAAGGATATGTTGATATAAATATTGCTATCGGTGATAGCGACTCATCGAGAATAATATCTGTTAATTCTTAATTTTAAATATTATGGATGAAATTATTTGTAATGGCGAGGATTTTATTAATCAGGTTAATAATTATATTGATGCCAATTACGCCGAGTGTAAAATAGCTTTGTTGATAGATGAAAATACAACAACTCATTGTCTTCCGCTAATAATGCCGATTCTGCAACATAGAAATTATTATCTGATACATATCAACAGCGGCGAAACAACCAAAAATTTACAAACCAGCAAAAAATTGTGGCAAAAACTCATAAATCTGAATTTCGACCGCAACTCTTTGTTTATAGTTTTAGGCGGCGGCGTTTTATGCGATATTGGCGGATTTATTGCTACTACATATAAAAGAGGCGTTAATTTTATTTATATGCCTACCACTCTTTTAGCTCAAACCGATGCTGCATGGGGCGGAAAAAACGGCATAAATTTTAATAAATTGAAGAACCAAATAGGTACAATAAATTTACCTAATCTTGTGGCTGTTAATCCTGATTTCCTGAATACTCTACCCGACAGAGAATTTTCTTCCGGACTTGCTGAGGTTATAAAACATGGCATAATTGGCGATAAGTCTATTTTAAAAGATATTGAAGATGGTGTTTCTTATTCTTCAGAATATCTTTTACCGATTATAAAAAAGTCGGTTAATGTTAAGAAGGAAATTGTTGACAAAGATATTAACGACTGGAGTGAAAGGAAAAAGTTAAATTTCGGTCATACTGTAGCTCATGCAATAGAAGCCGTGTATGAAGATAAATATAGTCATGGCTCGTGTGTTGCATTAGGTATGTTGACTTCATTGTACCTTTCAAAAAAATTATTGAATCTTAACTATAATGATTATACGTATTGTTGTGATATTGTATTTAACAATATTCCTCTACCGAAAATTTATGCTGAAGATATTCCAACCATAATAAATAAAATGTCTTATGATAAAAAGAATTATGATGGTGAGATTAATTTTGTTTTATTAAAAGGAATTGAAGATGCTGTTATTAATATTTCTGTAACTGAAGATCAAATTTTAGAAGCCCTGCTTCATAATTTATAACATGCCTAACAATATTACAATTTCTGAATCTATTGATCTGCCGATAAATAAAAGTATTTTAAACCGATATTTAATATTAAAATATTTATATGATGATTTATCAAATGTCAGCTTGGATTCCGGCACACCTGATGATTCCATTCTTCTGTACAATATTCTGAAAGAAGATATTCCCGATTTTTGTAATTGTATGAATGCCGGAACGGTTTTCAGATTTATTTTAGCTGTTTCTTCCCTTTCCGGTAAATCGAGAATTATTGATGGTTCCGAAAGAATGCGGGAAAGGCCCTGCAAAGATTTGGTAGATTCTTTAGAATTATTAGGAGCAAAAATAGAATATTTAGATAAAGTAGGGTATCCACCGGTAAGGATAATATCACCAATAAATCTGAATAATTATCCTGAAACAATATTTGTAAAGTCGGATATTAGTAGTCAGTTTGTTTCTGCAATAATGATGATAGCTCCTTTGTTGCCTCTCGGATTAAATATTGAATTATGCGAACAAAATGTTTCTCATTCATATATTGTTATGACATCGGAGATAATGAATAACGTGGGATTGAAAACCGTTTTTAATGATAATCTTATTTATGTTTTATCGCAAACTGATAAAGTGATGTTTGATGATTTTATTTTTGAAAAAGATTGGTCGGCAGCGGCATTCTGGGTAACAATACTTTCTGCATTTGAAAAGGGTAGTGTTGAGTTAAAAGGTTTAACCACAAAATCTGTTCAGGGCGATAAGGTAATTTTGGATTATCTACATTATTTGAATATTGATTATATTGAAAATGATAATTCAATTATACTTTCTAAGTCTGGGATAAGAATAATAGAGAAACCCGATAAAGTTGTAAAAATTGATTTAAAGAATTCTCCCGATTTATTTCCGCCGCTTGCAGTTGCTTTTGCTTTGAGTGATGTTGAAGTACATTTTACAGGATTGAATAATTTGATTTGGAAAGAATCGAATAGAATTGTATCTGTGCTGGATAATTTAAAATTGTTATCTTATGATGTTGTCCAATTATCCGATGACGATGTGATAATATACAGATCAATTAATGATATTTCGAATATTAATAAAAAAATCATGATAAAAACCCATGATGATCACCGTATTGCGATGGCATTTGCTGTTTTTGAATATTTGAATGATAATATTGAAATAGATAATATGGATTGTGTAACAAAATCCTATCCCGGTTTCAGCGTAGGTTTCCTTAATAAATAAAATTTTTAGGATAAAATACAAGTGTAATTTTTATCGAAGGAAGAGGAAGTTAAAAATAAATTCTCACCGCTTCGATTTAAAATGTTTTATATTCATACACACTTTCAAAACTATGAGTACGATTTTTTAATATTTGCGATATTATATAACACGGCAAAGTGTTACACGAATTATATCTATCTTACTGTTCTTAAAAAAAATGAAAAAGTTCTTGAGTTTTTATTTGATATTTCCTTCGGAAGAAAAAACGTTGAATTGTATCAAAATAAAGATTTTTTAATTTGAAAGCAATAATGCTTAATATCGGAATAACAACAAAAGAAATCAATGCGCTTACCAAAGCAGACATAAAAAAGCGGAAAATAAAAAAATACAGTATAAAAAATAGTGCAGGTATAAATATTCCCATAACAAAGGAAAGTGACGAATAAAATCCTTTGTTTGCCATTTTTCGGGCAGAAAATTTAATAATAAAATATGGTAAAAGCATGACTGTTGCGCCGGGAATAAAAAACGGCAATAATAAAATAATCTTCAGGACATCAATAGTTTGCGACTTTTTTAGTAAACGACAAATTTTGTCACTACTTTTTCCGGAACTTAATAATCTCCCCATTTCAGCATCCAAGATATTCAATTTCTCCGGATTGTTTTTTTCTTCATCAAGATAGTTGCGACATATTTCCTGTTTTGCTTTTAATCGATTCCATACATTGTCGGCAAGTTTATTTTCGATAATATAATCATCTGTTTGCAAAATAGTTGCCAGATAGATTGATTCATAATGATTTGCAGAATTTACATTTAACATTAATTCCGATATTCTCGGGTATAAATCGGCACGTATCGTGTTGTATGCTTTTGCGGGATTTTCAAGATACAACTCGAAATAATCCGACATTTCGAGCGGTTTGCCAAATTGGATTGTTACATTCCGTCCCGATGAATTTAAATCTTCGTATTCAATTCCCACAGGAATTATTTTTACACCATCTGAAACGCCGAACTTTTCCTGTGCAAAAAGAGCAATACGGAACATGCCTTTAACTAAGGGTAATAATTTTCGGATTTCTATTTGTCGTCCTTCAGGCATAAGACAAAGTTTCTTATTTTGTTCCAATGTTTCAATGGCTTCTATAAACGGATCCCTGTTTTTGTCTAAATCGGCAACATTTTCGCGGGCGCGATATACCGGCAACATTTTAAGGAATCGCAGAAACGTTGAAAATGTTTTATTGACAGCAAAGAAATAGCTAACAGCCATAAATACAATCTGATCATGAGGAAAAGAAAACAGAATAAGCAAAGGATCCATCAACCCGTTTTTATGGTTTGGAGCAAAAATAACTGGTTTGTCAGTCGGAACATTTTCTTGCCCGCGAATGTGTATTTTCCGGTAATAAATCCGCATAAACAGAAATGCTATTCTGCTAAGAAGATAATAAGCAAAACTATATTTATATATTTTACTTTTAGACATATTACTTTTAATCGTGTTCCTCAGGGAAGAAATTACCTTTTTCAATAATATGTTTGGTTGAGGTGTAGCCAACGTCGAAGATTTCGCGACTCTTTCCGACATCAAAAGTGTCGTAATTTCCCATATCTATCGGTTCAATCAAAATGTCGCATATATCTTTATCGTGTAAAATATTAGATTTCATCATGAAATGATAAGATCTCATAGCAACATTTCTAATACCAAGTTTATAATCATGAGCGACCATCGGGCTGGCATTAATTCCAATCAACACATCACATTCCTCCCTAATTGTTGATGCCGGAAAATTCTTGAGAACACCGCCATCGATATAATTTACATTATCAATTTTTTTTGGCGAGAACAATACCGGTAAACTGCATGAAGCGATTATTTTTTCAAGTAATTTTCCCTGCGAAAAAGTAACACAATGTCCGTTGTCCAAATTTGTTGCCACAATTCTAAGTGGAATCTTCAAGTTTTCGAAAGTTTCGGAACGAAGTTTCTTTTGCAAAAATTTTTCGAATTCATTTATGTTAAAAAGTCCGCCGCTCATCTCAAGCGAAGTCATTTCGCGAAAACTGACTTTGCGAAAGAAATCACCAATCTCATCCGGCGAATAACCGTCGGCATATAAGGCGCCGACAATTGAACCTGCACTGACTCCGGAAATTACATCGGGTTTAACACCATATTCTTCCAATGCCTTTAATGCTCCGGCATGACAAAGACCTTTTATGCCACCACCGCTTAATGCAAGTCCTATTTTATAAGGTTTAATGATGTCTTGATTTTTCATTGTCATATAAATTAAAAAATTACTAAATGCAAAGGTAATAATTTTCGACAGGTTAGTTATGCCATCCAATCTAATATATTCCTCATAATGTATTTTCAATCCGGTTATTTACTTACAACCAATGTTTTTACGTTAATTTCAAGAATATTAATTGTGGGGAAAATAATATTAAGAATATTTCATTAACCGAATTTCATTGCACAAAAAAAGCGGAAGAAAATTTTCCTCCGCTTTTAGATTTATCATTAGATAATTGATAATCTTACATTTCGTCGTATTCGGCAAGAATTTCCTTAACGCCTTCTTGTGTTACACGTCCGTAGGTTTTTTCACCGATTAAAACAACAGGTGCCAAACCGCAGGCCCCAACACAACGTAAGCAACTTAGAGAAAATTTACCGTCTTCGGAAGTAGCGCCAACTTCAAGAGAAAGTTGTTTTTTGATTTCATCTAAAATCTTTTCAGCGCCGCGAACATAGCAAGCGGTACCCATGCAAATAGATATAGGGAATCTTCCTTTAGGCTTCATTGTAAAAAATGAATAGAAAGTTACAACGCCATAAATCTTTGCTACGGGAACTTTTAATTCTTTAGAAATAATCTCTTGAACTTCAGCGGGAAGATATCCGAAGATACCTTGAGCTTTATGTAAAACATTTATAAGTTCACCGGGAGCATTATTAAATTCTTTGCAAACTTGTTTTAATTTTTCTACATCGTCTTTGCGAAGAGTTATTTTGATATTAGCCATTTCTATTTAATTTAAATTTAACAAATTAATTATTCAATACATATTTCAACTTTACTTTTGTCGAAATAATGAGTATGCAATAAATGATGTGATAATTCTCCACATGGTTTGCCTAAGAATTCTTCGTATAGTTTAATAATATACGGATTTTCATGAGATTTTCTGATAGGTTTGTTTTTGTCTTCTTCATAAATTGCAGCGTGACGTGCTTTTATGATGTCTACGTTTCCGTGATGCAGAGGTTGTCCGCCGCCGGCAATACATCCGCCCGGACAAGCCATGATTTCTATAGCATGGAATGAACATTCACCTTTCTTAACGCTTTCTAAAAGTTTACGGGCATTTCCCAAACCGTGAGCAATACCTATATTTATTTTGGTTCCGTTGAAATCAACAGTAGCCTGACGAATATTTTCCAGTCCGCGTAAACATTCGAAATCAATCTTTTCCAGTTTTTTCTTTGTGAAAACTTCATAAGCTGTTCTAACGGCTGCTTCAATAACGCCGCCGGTAGTACCGAATATAACAGACGCACCTGTGGATTCTCCTAATGGATTGTCAAAATCAGCATCAGGTAGTTTATTGAAATCTATATTACATTGTTTGATTAAATGAGCCAATTCTCTTGTTGAGATTGAATAGTTAACATCCGGATCTCCGTTTTCTTTGAACTCGTCACGGCCGCATTCATATTTCTTAGCTAAACAAGGCATTACGGATACAACAACCAAATCTTTTCTATCTACGCCGATTTTCTTAGCGAAATAATTTTTGGCTACTGCGCCGAACATTTGTTGCGGAGAACGTGCTGTTGACGGGATATCTCTCATTTCAGGGAAATAATATTCGAAGAAATTAACCCAAGCAGGACAGCAAGATGTTAAAATAGGAAGTTTAACATCTTTATCGCCGTTTAAGTATTTTGTCAAACGGTCAAGTAATTCTGTTCCTTCTTCCATAATAGTAAGATCCGCAGCAAAATCGGTATCAAAAACATAGTCGAATCCGATTTCCTTAAGAGCAGCGGCCATTTTACCGGTAACAATGCTACCCGGTTTCATCCCGAATTCTTCACCTAAAGCAACACGAACTGCAGGAGCTGTTTGAACTATAACGGTTTTATTAGGATCGGCGAGATCTCTGATAAGTTGCGGAGTGTGGTCAACTTCGGTAAGAGCGCCTGTCGGACAAACCGCAACACATTGACCGCAATAAGTACATGTTGATTTTATAAGGTCTTGTTCGAAAGCAGGAGCAACAACAGCTTCAAAACCACGGTTGATTGCAGATAAAGCACCTACAGTTTGAACGGTGTTACACATCATTTCACAACGGCGGCACATGATACATTTGTCAACATCACGGATGATAGCCGGAGATGTATCCATACGATATGTAGATTGTTCTCCTTGATATGTAATTTGTCTTATTCCCAGATCTTGAGCAAGAGTTTGTAATTCACAATTACCGCTTTTTGCACAAACCAGACAATCTGCAGGATGGTCTGAAAGAATTAGTTCGACAACTGTTCTGCGTGCATTTAAAATTCTTGTTGTATGAGTTTTTATGATCATACCTTCAAGACATTCGGTAGCACAAGCGGGAGCAAGATTTTTTCTTCCTTCAACTTCCACAACGCAAACTCTACATCCGCCCGGTTTATTTTCGATATTCATATCATCAAGACTAAGATAACATAAAGTCGGGATATGAATACCGTTCATTCTTGCTGCTTGTAAAATGGTAGAACCTTTTGGTACTTCCAAATTCTTATTATCGATATTTATTTTTATTGTTTCCATTATTCTCCTTGATTATTTAATTTCGATAGCATTAAATTTACATTTTTCTTTACATGCACCGCATTTGATACAAATAGATTGATCAATAACGTGAGGCATTTTACGTTCGCCTGTAATAGCGTTAACAGGACAGTTGCGTGCACACAATGTACAACCTACGCATTTTTCAGGATCAATGACATAGCGTAACATGCTGCGACAAACACCTGAACGGCATTTTTTGTCTGTAACGTGCTCAACGTATTCATCCCAAAAATTATCTATTGTAGATAAAACAGGATTCGGTGATGTTTGTCCTAATCCGCATAAAGCAGTATCTTTAATAACTTTACTTAAATTTCTAAGGTTGTCGAGATCTTCCATAGTTCCTTCGCCCTTGGTAATTTTGTCAAGAATTTCATGTAATCTTTTATTACCTACACGGCAAGGTGTACATTTTCCGCAAGATTCCTCTACTGTAAATTCAAGGTAGAATTTAGCAATACTTACCATACAATCATCTTCGTCCATAACTATCATACCGCCGGAACCCATCATAGAACCCGCTGCAATCAGATTATCATAGTCGATAGGAGTGTCAAGATGTTTTTCTGTGAGGCAACCGCCGGAAGGACCGCCTGTTTGAACGGCTTTGAATTTTTTGCCGCCCTTTATACCGCCGCCGATTTCATAAATTACTTCACGGAGTGTTGTACCCATTGGAACTTCAATTAAACCTACGTTATTGATTTTACCGGCGAGAGCAAATACTTTTGTTCCCTTTGATTTTTCGGAACCGATAGTATTGAACCAGTCAGCGCCTTTGTTAATAATGATAGGAATACAAGCGAAAGTTTCCACGTTGTTAACGTTGGTCGGTTTTTCAAGGTAACCGCTAACAGCCGGGAACGGCGGTTTGAAAGTAGGTTCACCGCGATGGCCTTCCATAGAATGGATAAGAGCTGTTTCTTCACCGCAAACGAAAGCACCTGCTCCGTAGCGAAGTTCTATATCGAAATTGAAACCGCTGTCAAGAATATTTTTACCTAACAATCCGTATTCACGAGCTTGTCCTAAAGCTATTTTCAATCGTTGAATTGCTAACGGATATTCGGCTCTGATATAAATAAGGCCGGTATCTGCACCGATGCAATAACCGCAAATAGCCATTGCTTCAATAACCGAATGAGGATCGCCTTCAAGGATTGATCTATCCATAAACGCGCCCGGATCGCCTTCGTCGGCGTTACAAACAACGTATTTTTGATCGCTAACGCTTTTACGTGCGAGTTCCCATTTTAATCCTGTGGGAAAACCGCCGCCACCACGACCTCTTAGTCCGGATTTCTTAATTTCGTTGATGCAGCTTTCCGGAGTCATGTCTGAAAGAACTTTTCCAAGAGCTAAATAAGCATCGCGGGAAATAGCTTCGTCAATATTTTCAGGATCAATGAATCCGCAGTTATTTAGAGCTATTCTCAATTGTTTTTGATAGAAGCCCATATGCTTGGAATCGCTGATATGTTTATGAGTTTCCGGATCAGTATATAATAATTTTTCTACTTTACGTCCCTTGATTATGTGTTCTGCAACAATAGTAGCAGCATCTTCAGGGGTAACGCGAACGTAGAAAGTATTGTCAGGCATTATTTTAACGATAGGTCCTTTTTCGCAGAATCCGAAACAACCTGAAGCAATTACCTGAACATCATTTTGTAAATTTTGTGCTTCGAGTTCTTTTTTCAGATTCTCGATGATAGTTGCACTGTTTGAAGCTTGACATCCTGTACCGCCGCAAACTAAAATATGATATTTATAATTAGCCATTATTCCTCCGAAATTAATTATTCAACTGATTTGTAGTTTTTAGGGATAATACCTTCGACCAACTCGCCGTTTTTGATATATTTTTCAATAATCTCATTGGCTTTAGTTATGTTAACATAGCCGAAAACTATAGGTTCTTGGCCGGGCATCGTAACTTCGATAGTAGGTTCTGCATAACAATATCCCATGTCACCGGTTTGGGTAACAATAGCATCAATATTTCTTTTGGGTAACTCTTCGCTTAGATAGTTGAAAACTTCCTTGGCGCCGGAAGCAATACCACTCGTAGCCATCCCAACCTTAATTTGAACTATTGCATCTGGGTTGTCGGCATTTTCTCTAAGCTTAATTTTTTCTTGTAATTCCGATTTTACTTTACGGAGATCGTCAAGTGATTTAATTTTTGCCATAATTTTAAAAAATTTTACCGTTTAATTTCTTGAATAAATATAAACGGTTATTATTGATTATTAAATATTTAATATAAATTGAAATTATTATTTTTTTATTTAAAAATGTTTTGCAAATTTAGTAAATTTTTTGACAAAAACAAATCAAAATGAGGGAAAAAACGAACAAGTTGTTACAGCGTTGACAATCTGTTTTGTATAAGTAAAGAAGTAAATATAAAAAAAGTTAAATTTCGATAGTTATTTTGAGTATATGAAACTTTCGAAATAACAAATATTCATAGTCATAAAATGGTTCGAAAATAAAGAAAATAAGTATTTGGAGTTTATTTCCATACTAATTTTCGGAATTATGTAATTGTTTATATGCGAGTGTTTTAATAAAAGAATAAGTTTCTTTATTGTTGAATTTTAAAATAGGTCTTTTAAACTCAAAAAACTTGTTATTCAACAATAAATTTACTAACGTAACCAAAATCATTCTTTATAAAGTAAATACCGGTATTTAAATCGGAAATATTTACTTTAGAATTAATTTGTTTAATGTTGAAAGTTTTTAGAATTTTGCCGGAAATGTCTATTATGTAATAATTTCCGTAGAGAGTTTCACTTGATAAATTAATTGTGATGAAATCATTTGCCGGATTTGGATATACCAATAATTCGTTTATTTCATCATTATATTTATCAATATTTAAAACATCAACTCTTTCAAAAGCGCCGATATCTATTAACCCGTTAACAACCCTTGCGTTGCCTGCAAAATCGTATTCGTCCAAATATTCCAAAACTTTCATCTCACCGGCATCAATGCATGGGGAGTTTCCGGGAAGATAGTAGTCGTAGTTATCGTATGTTTCAAATTCGATGTTTTCCTCAATAATTTCGTTGTAAATTCCAAGAAAATATTCTCCTGAGCCTGCACCGCTGAATAAATCTTTTCCTCCTTCGATAGTACAGTTAGATAAATTGACAATACTTTCATTGTATGCTATATGTATCTGGTCTCCGCTTGATTCAGCTTCATTCTTTGCGAAAATTGAATTATAAATATTGATAATAACATCATTACTACAATAAATACCGCCGCCGCTTTGTTTGGAATGATTGTCCGCAACAGTGCAGTTCAACATCCTGAAATTAGAATTTTTAACGGCAAAGGCCGCACCAAAAAAAGTGCTCGTGTTATGATGAAATAAGTTATTGTTAAATTTTAAATCTCTGCAACCGGTAATAAAAGCCGCACCGCCACTGGATCCGGTGTTGTTTCTGAACTCACAGCCGACAATAGCCGCATCGTTGCATTCATTACAATAAATAGCGCCGCCTACACTGCTTGATGTGTTGCCATCAAAAATACAATTGTACATTTTAAAAGCGGAATTTTCCGTTGCAATTGCACCTCCGTAACTTTCGGAAATATCGCTGGTATTATTGTTTTGGAAAATGCACCTCTCAAGAACCACATCAGAGTTTGTAAGTGCTACGGCTCCACCAACAAAATTTGCACAATTGTTTTGAAAAATACAATCGGAAAAACGTATAATTGAAGAATTGTAAATATTAACGGCGCCTCCGTTGCCTTCATTACCACAAGCTAAATATGTATATGAATGTTCGAAGGTACAATGTTCAAAGATTGATGAATCTGCGGTAGGATTATCATTTACGGATAGAAAAGCAATACCTCTCCATGAAGTTCCCTGAGGATTATTTTGATTGAACATACTTGTAAATTTAATCGGATTTTCTTCTGTACCTTTTGCAATGATTGTTCCCACAACAGTTATTTTATATTCGCCTGTAAATAATACTACTGTGTTTGGTTCAATTATCATGCTTTCTCCCATGTCTATAATTTTATGCTCCTTAATAAAGAGAGTGTCTTGAGCATGCAGGTTAATAAATGTTTGGAAAAAAAGAAAAGTTATAAAGAATATAATTTTTTTCATTAAAATTAGAATTATTATTTGCCTTACAAAGGTATGTAATTTTTTTGATTGTTTCGTGTCGGATTAAAATAAACCTGTTGATGTAATTATTTTTTATTTTATATTTTTATCCGGTTGATTTAACCGATTGATGAATAAGTCTTTCGCAGAATATAAATTTCACAAGTAACGATTTGGTAACAGTGCATATTTCAGCGTTTCTCGGTACAATACTATCCGAATCGTAGCATAGTTGCGGAGATTTTCCGTAAGAACCCGTAAGGCTTAGTGTTGACATTCCGTTCTTGTAAAGTTCTTGAAATATTCTTTTTGTTCAGATGTAAAGAATTACAGTTCAGATGTTTTTATGTTATTTGCTGAGTTATCTTTTCGTTATACGTCTAAAATTGGTAACATCACTAATTAAATGCTAAAACGTATATCTGTTTTTCCGAATTATCACTAAATGCTTCTTTTTCAAATCCTCCAAACTTGTGAATAATATTGAAACCATTCCATTCCAAATATGAATCTAATTCTTGAGGGAAAAACATTCTCATATCCAAATTTTGGATTGAATGAAACTCACCGTTTATAAAATAATGCCATTCTATGCGATTAATCTGGGTTGAGTTTTCATAACGCATTGTCTGCTTTATCAATACTTTCCGTCCATCGTTGGTTGTATATTCGGCAATTACTTTTTGCTCTTTTTCGCTTTCGACAATATATCGAATATTAGGATTGAAGCAGTCTAAAAGAAATAAACCATCATCTTTGAGGTGATTTTTAACGACATTCAGTGTCTTAAATAAATCATCATTATTATACAAATGATGGATTGAATTAAACGGAATAAAAATAAGGTCGAATTTCTTCTGCAAGTTTAAAGTTCTAATATCTGCTTCAATGAAATTAATCTCTAATCCTGCTTCGGAAGCTTTTATCTTTGCTTGTTCAAGCATTGATGAAGTGTAATCTACTCCACAAATATTGTATCCGTCCTTTGCAATTGGAAGCGTAAGTCTGCCCGTACCACAGCAAAGCTCAAGTATTTTAGCATCTTTATTTTTCGGTAGCCACTTTTTGTAAAATTGCAAATCAAATAAGAAAGTATTTAATCCATCATAAATACTTGCGTCATAAATCAAATCGCCAACCTTGTAATCAGTATTCATTTTGTTTTTCAATTTCACTAAAAAATAATAACACTTTTATTTCAGTTTCTTTCTGTAAATTAATTTCTTTACCGAATAATGATTTACGAAGTTTTTTATATAGCGAAATCGAATTTTGTAATCTCTCTAATAAAGATTTTCTGTTATATTCGGGAATAGTATTTATTAGTAAATTCAAATCTTCATTTTCCAGATCCGTCTCAACACGTCTTACACCGCGAGGCAATTTACCGTTCTTAATATGCAGCAGGGGTCCAAATACCGCTGACCTTAAAAAAGCGAAACAGTCTAAAGCTTCAAAGTATTCACCTCTACCTATTTTCAGTAAAATATAATGTATCCAAATCCAGAATCTGTCTTCGATCCATTGATATTCCGGATATGGAAATTTTGCTTCGGAGTTTGTTAGTGCAGATTTTAATTGTTCGTTTTTATCTAATAAAATTGTTGGAGTTTCAATACGGTTTTTAAATTCGTCAAGCGTAACAAACTTGAGGTCGACATGTAATAACGGCTTATCATAGAGACATACCAATAGACGAGGTTCTCCTACATGTTCGCCGGTAAATCCCGATAAAAAATTATCGAACCGTTTGGCATAATCAAACATTTTACTTTTGTTGCCGGAAATCTTTTCTTTTGTAACGATTATAAGATCAAGATCGGAAAACTCATCAATTTGATTTGTCAACCATGAACCGCCAACCGCTAAGCCTATGATATTTTCATCATTTGCTAAAATGTTTTTTGCCTTATATGCAAATTCAATTTGTGTCATATTTATTTTTTATTACACATCAATTTGATTCTTTATTTTAATATATCCGTTATAAATTCTACCCATTTATATTCAGGAATACTTTTATCAATGAAAAAATCAGGTTGTATTCCTATATCATCAATAGCCATATCCGGAATTCTGTAACTTTTTGATGTGCAATACCATAATTTAAATTCTTCACATGGAGATTCTACGCCATTCAAATTAGATACATCTAATGCGCCGTATGTTGTAGTGCCGAACAGCTTTACTTTTTTACTTTGCTTCGCAGCCAATAAAAATTGTTCTGTAGTACTGGCATTTCCTTCGTTTATAATTATTCCTATATTTTTTGGATACATATAAACCGTATCTTGCTCTGTGATATCTAATACATCAGGAAAAATATTTACAAATTCATTTAAATGTTTTTCCATTTTATCATAGGCTTCTTTTGCCCAATTTCTGGTGTCTTCATTAAAACCAGATTCGATATCAGCGGCTTCCGACATCATCTGATTATTTAGCTTCGTAGACAGAAATTCAACTCCAACAGTACGTATAGGATTGGTGTAAAGAAAAGGAATTATTTCTTCAAAACATTGGTCGGAACCTCCTCCGTTCCACCTCAAGTCTATAATTAAATTTTTTGTTCTAAGTATCCGTTCTTTATTGGTTAGAATAACACTGTCGATAGCGGTTTTCTGACTGAAGTCAAAGCTCGGGATTACTAATAGCAAAGTTGATTCGTTTATTTCGTCTAAATAAGGTTCTTGTGTTGATAAGAGTTTCATATAATCTTCAACTTCTTTATCTTGCGGAAAAGAAGGGCTTAATCGGTTAAGTATATGTCTTCCTATTTCTAAATAATTATTACCTAATAATTCAGGTTTTCCCGTTTCTTCCGGGGAATGATCTCTAAGGTAAAAAACAGATTGAAAAGTATCCTTATCTTTTGTTATGCGGAGTTTAATTTGTTTTTCCTTCCAAGTATCTGCAGCGGAAGAAATAATAAATCCGATATAATCGTCACCATTTCTCTTGATACCGATCTTATAAGCTCCTGTTTCCCAAATTCCTTCAAAATCAGCCTCTTTTTTTTCGTTAATATATTTTTCAAATTCCGAAATATTTATATCAAATGTTTCATAATGAGTTTCCGGTGTATTTATTTTATTATTATTGTATTCATCATATTTTAATAATTCGATGCCAATATGTCCGGATCTGAAAAATGTAAGCCATTCATACAATAATCTAGTACAATCTTCAAGTTTATCTACTGCCTTTATTTTATCGGTAAATAGCATATTATGAATATCGTATGCCTGTTGTCCTTTATTTGCGATAATATATTGAAAACCTGCATCGTTTTCTTCAAACGTTTTTTTTGTCCATTCGAAATTGCTTTGACAATCGCAATCTTGTCCATAAATTGTTCCTGAAATTACCATTAAAAAGATTAATGTCAAAAAATTTATTTTATAATTCATAGTTTATTGTTTTTTGATTACACATAACTTTACCGCAATTGAATATTTGGCGGTTTGCAATTCGAGTGAAAAATTGACGAATTCGTGCTAATAATTTTTTTAAAAAGATAGTTTTTATAATAAATATTTTACAAGAATATTGCAAATATAGTGAAATGTTAGTAATTAGGTAATAACAACTTTCTGATTTTATTCAATTAATCAGGGGCGGAATTACGTTGCTTAATTATCATTTTTTCATTGCTTCGGTTTTTAAATCCTGAGGCATTTTCTCAATCGCATAGCGTAATGCAGTACGTGGCATTACCGATTTTTTCGATATTACATAGTTAAAAACTTCTTTCTGATGAGCTTGGCTTGCTGCTTTTAACATCCATCCGTAACCTTTTTGTACCATATCGTCTTTATCAAGTAGGAGAATATCTGCAATTTCAAAAATATCATTCAAAAACATTCCTTTGCGGGCGGGAATAATTAATGTAACTGCAGAAGCCCTTTTTACAAATCTTTGGGGAGATTTTGCCCATTTCTTTAATTCGTTAATATATTCAGGATACATCATTATAAATGTTCCGATAGTATGATTGCATAAAGTATCGCAATCCGCCCAATTATTTACATAATTTCTGACCCAATTTTCAAAAATTAAAAAATCGGAAGGTTCATACTTCTTATGTAAAGATTCTGTGAATATACAAGCAATAGCCGCTTCTTCAAAATACTTAGATTTCCAAAGTTCTTCACAAATTTCTAAGATTTCTTCCTTTGGTTTTTCTTTTATTTCTTTAAGAAATTCTTTACCTATCTTGTAAACATCAACAGTTTTTGTACCGTGAACTAAAGCCTCTTCACCTTTTTTGAAAAATTTGTTTGAAGCTTCACGCGTTTTTTCATCGGAACAATTTATCAATGTTTTACGGATTTCAGTTATTATTTTCTGCATATTTAATTTGGTTTCTATCGGTTTAAATCGTACTAAAGGATAGTAATCTCACGTACAGTATTAAAAATGAAAATATTTTCATGGGTATAAGCGTACCAATAAAATAAATTTTCAATCAAAAAGCAATATTGAAATTAAATGTTAAACAATTAGCTCCTGCTTATTTAGATTCATATTCAAGCACTTTAAATATTTCGTAAAATTTATACTCATTTTTTAAACTGTAATTTGCATCCAACTCATTATTTATATTATTATTCGGAAATGAAAAATTTGCTGCTGCATCTAAAAAAACTATATTATTATACTTTTTAAAATTAATCTCGCTGATATTGTTTATTCCATAAATGTTTTCATTCTTTAAATCCGTGTCAATATTTGCATATATGTTTTTGGTGTTATAATCTTTAAACATTTCTATATCATAGTAATAAACAAAATTAATAATAAAATGTTGAGGGCAAATTAATACAAGTGTATTTTCATTTTTTATTTCTTTTACTTTTTCAACTGTTTCCTTGACATTTCTTTTATTAGTAATATTGGGTTTGGTAGTTGCAATAAATAATACACAAATGATAATCGGTATTATATATCTGAATTTAGGATTCTCTATTAAATAATTGGCAGAAATGCTTAATACGAAACAAAAAGCTATGGATGCGGGCATTAAATACCTGTCTAAAAACATTGGAACAAAATATGAAATACCAAACATAAAAAAGAAAATAAATATAAACCAGAAGAACATTAATTGATAATTTAAATTAACTTGATTATATTGCTTGGATTTTTTTCGGATTATAAGCTTAATTATATATTTTATCAATGATATTATAAAGATTGAGATTACTATTATAGTCACAACTGGGGCATTAGAAAATTGCCATAGCATATTATATAAACTTTCGAATCCATTTGGAGTGCTAACCCATGTGCCATTTACTGAAGAAGTAATAAGCCTGTAAAAAAATACAATTATGTTTGGGATATAGAATATTAGAATTATTCCGATACATATTGTTATTTGTCTCCAATATTTTAAAAATAATTTCCAATTAAATAATAAAAACAAAAATTGTGTTATTAGTATGAAGAATCCGAAATAATGAGAATATATTATAAGTATGTTTACAAGTAAAAGTATTATTAAATTCTTATTAATTTTAATATTTAGTAGATTCTTACTTCCAGTATCTGTATTTAGTTTACATTCATTTATTACATTTAAGAAATAATACATTGATAATACCGACAACATTCCTAAAAATGCATAAACTCTGGCTTCGTGAGCAAATAATATTTGATAATTTGAAAATATAAATATAATACTTGCATAAAGTGCAATTCGTTTATTTAGATGCTTAATTCCTAATTTATATATAAATAGGACAGTTATGCAGCTAAATATTAAGGATGGAAAACGAACGGAAAATTCAGAGATTCCAAAAATTTTAATCCAAAAATGTAATATTATTTCATATAAAGGCGGGTTGTTGCCACTTGATAGTAATTTTATTATTGATGCAATATCCATTTGTGCATGGTAAACACTGAATGGTTCATCATTACCTAGAGAATTATAAGATAGGAATACTACTTTAACTAAAAAATTAATCAGGATTAATGCTGTTATAATAATCGTAGTCTCATATTTTTTTAATATTTTCATTAGATTCATTTTCAATGCAATTATGATTATTTGTTAGAATTATTTTTATATGTAAAACATCGTTTTCGAAGTTTTATAGCGTTGTGTAGATTTATATTCAAAATCTTTAGATTAATTAACATTTGCAAATGTACCTAAAATTTACCATATTGAATACTTTAATTGTCATTACGCATAATTGATTGTTATATGTAAATCTATTTTAATATTTCAAATTATTATTGAAAAATTATATCTTTTTTAATTCACTTGGTTTTAAACATTATTCTTCGTAATTACATAATGTTATGTATTCTTTATTTGCACATACTTTTTTATATCGACTGTAAAAAATAAAGTTTTTTGTTCATCAGAACAAGTCAATGATAATCATTTTTGCTAACGATCAGGAATGGAGTATTTTGTAATTCAATACCAAATAGTACGATTGTAAGTTTTTTCGGATAATTTTCCGGAATTATAAATTTACGATATTTATTTTTCTAAACCTGTTTGGAGTAGCTAATATTTTATCGAAAGGAGTCATTAATCTTATGGTTACAAAGCAGTTTGTTGTGTGAAATGTTTTTTTTATATCTTCTATTTAATAAATACGTTTGTTTCTATTTCTATGTCGCTTTTCAGCATAGACCATATAGGGCAGTATGTTGTTTCGGCCATTTTAATTATTTTCTCTATTTCTTCTTTAGTAATATCTTTTGATTTTATAAATATATCAAGAATTATTTTATTAAATCCGGTAGGATGTTCTGTCTTTCTAATTCCTGCTATTTTCACAGAATATTCTTCGATATTTTTTTGCATTTTTCTTAACATCGGCAATACGACTCCACTGATACAAGTTCCGAAACTTATTAAAAATAATTCTAACGGCATATATCCCTCGCCATTTCCCAAAGGAGGAATATAGTCGGTAATTATTTCCGGATTATTTCCTGTTTTTGTTTGAAATTTAAGTCCGTTATCTATCAATTTGATTTCTGCATTTAAATAATTTTTTTCCATAATCTTAATGTTATTATTATATTATTATAAATTATACTATCTGATAATATTGCTATTAACGTTTTTGCGACGTAGTATAATGCAAGATTTCAGCAAAATTTTCTGCGAAGATACAAAATTCCGGAATTCAAAACTTTAAACAGTTTTACAAATCAATGTTTTCTTTAGATGTTACTGACTTAGTTACACACTGTGTTGTCTGTAAATATTTACAATATTCGGCATTCGTCTTTTTTGAATTCTTTGAATAATTAATCGATTTTCAAAGTAAATAAAAATTCCAAACCTACTCCTTTTTTATTTTTAACGACAATTGAACCTTTGTGAAATGCGATTGCATTCTTAACAATGGATAATCCTAATCCGGAGCCGCCCGAATCACGGGTGCGACCTTCGGTTATTCTATAAAAACGTTCGAAAAGTCTATTCAAATGAGATTCATCGGAAATTCCTACTCCGTTGTCGGAATAAGAAAAATAGTAAAATTGTTTATCTTGATTGTATTTTGTAATTGTTATTGTTACATTTTCTCCTGCATAACGAATAACATTATCGGTCAGATTGCGGAAGATAGAATAGATGAGGTTTTGATTTCCATTTATTATCAGGTTTTCCGGAATGTCCCATTCCATTTTTATTCCCTTTTCCCGTAAGGGTATTTGAAGGTCATTTTTTAAATTGTTGAGCAACTCGTTTATATTGATTGGGGTAAGATTGAATGAATTTGGAGCTTCTTCCATTTTTGTGATTAAGCCCATATCCTGAATCAATTCTGATAATACAACGGATTGGTCATAAGCCTGTTGAATGAAATGATGCTCTTTTTCAGTGCTTAATTTTTTTCCTAAAACGGTTTCAAGATAAGCGCGAATACTTGTTACTGGAGTTCGCAATTCATGTGCTATGTTGCCGGTAATCTCTTGTTTTAGCTGTCTTACTTTTTCATGCTTAGTGGTGTCGTTCAGAATAATTTCAAAGCTATTATCGTCGAAAATATTTACCCGTATAGTAAAGTGTTTTCCCTGTTTATTGATTTGTGTTTCGAAATATTTCTCTTCATTATTACAAATAATGAAAGTTGAGACATCTTTAAAAGTGTCGTCCGAAAGAATTACAGATGGATCTATGCTTGTATTTCCAATGATTGTATTGAGATATTGCATAAAAAGGCCGTTATAATATTCGATTTTTTTATCGGCACTGAAAAAGCATAATCCCTCTTCGGAGGTATGAACATGTTGTAGTAATTTTTCTCTTTCAAGAGCTATTGTTTTTTTGCTTTCCTGAAGATAATTGTAATCCCGAATGATTTTTGTTCCGATTTCGCCTAATTCGTCGTGAGGAAATTCTATAGTATTTTTTATAAATTGGTCTTTGTTTTCAGACAGAGTGAAATCCCGTAATTTTTGTATTGATTTTCCAAATCTTCCGACAATAATATTGATAACAAATAATGTTACTAAAAAGAAAGCAATAATAAAGTATATAAACAGATTGTCCGGTTTAATAAATCGCTGTGTTTGAATGTCGTAAGGCAAGGCGGTGCGAATGTAATAATTGTTGAATTTTTTGGCGTAGTACAAATACTCTTTATTATTGGAAGCAGATGTACGAATATCTGTTCCTTTCCCTTTTTCATGCGCAATCATAATTTCCGGACGAACAGAGTGGTTTTCTAAATAAGAGATATTCTTAACATTATTATCGTAAAGCACATTTCCTTTTTTATCTATTATGGTGAGGCGTATATTTTGAGGAAGTAATCGGGTTATGCTATCTATGTTTTGCAGATTATTTCCGGTAGCCGATAACCCCGCATAGACAATTTCGGCGTAAGCGTCCAATTTTCCTTCTAATATTTCTGTTCTGGTTTTTCTTTCTTTTGCCTGTTCAAATATTACAATTCCTGCCGTAAACAGCGCGAATATGATAAAAATATAAAGAAATAATTTTTGTTTATAACTTAATTTCATATATTGGAAGGAGTAAATTTATAACCATATCCGGGTCGATTAACAATGATGGAAGCATATTTCCCCATTTTTTTTCTTAAACGGGTAATGTGTACATCTACAGTTCTTTCAGTAATATAAGGAAAATCTTGCCAAACAGTATCAATAATATTTTCGCGTGAAAAAATTTTATCGGGTTTCTTAGCAAGCAAAATTAAAATTTCAAACTCGGTTTTGGTGAGCGTAACAGGTATTTGATTAATAATAAGCTCTTTTGCCATAATATCAATGATAATATCATCAAAAATGATTTTATTATCATTAGTATTTTGTTCTGTAGCATCTATTCTTTTTATAACGGCTTTTATGCGGGCAATTACTTCCTTTATGGAAAACGGTTTGGAAATGTAATCATCAGCTCCTACGGAAAATCCGGTAAGCATATCGTTTTCAGTATCTTTGGCTGTTAGGAAAATAATAGGAATCTGATTGTTGTCTTTGCGTAGTTTTTCCGCCATTTTATAGCCCGATATTCCACCCATCATAACATCAAGTAAGATGAGCGTATGTTCCGAGGATATTTTCTTCAAAGCTTCTTCTGCCGAATAGGCACATTCAACCTGATAACCTTCGTTAATTAAATTAAATTCGAGGATTTCGCAAATATTTCGGTCGTCATCGACAATAAGGATTTTATGTTGCATCCACTAAATATTTTTACAAAAGTAAACAAATAATCAATTCTGAAGAGATTTAGCTTCTCTATTTTCGTAAGTTCTTTTTATTGTTATGCTTTAATACTTTTGCATCTACATAAAAAACGATTTCTTCTACAATATTACTGCAATGATCTCCTATGCGTTCTAATTTTCTTACTAAAAGAATGATTTTCAACCCGCAATGTATGTATGCGGGGTTTTCCTGCAAATATTTTGTGAGAATGACGATAGAATTGCGGTAAATTTCATCGATGTCTTCATCTTTTGCCAATATTTTCCCTGCGATTTTTGTGTTTTCCGATTCAAGAGCTACGAAACAATCAGACAGCATTGAGAGCAATATATCGAATGCTTTTTCGATTTGTAATTCTTCAAATATGGAAATATCGATTTTATTACAGTCGTCGTCAATAACATGACGGGCTATTCCTGCGGCAAAATCGCCTATGCGTTCCAAGGTGCTGTTTATTTTCATAAGAGATAATATCAATCTCAAATCTATTGCTACGGGGTTGTAAAGTGCAATGTAATTTTCACAATCACTATCTATTTTTAGCTCAAAAACATCTACTCTTTTTTCGCGACTGACAATTTCTCTTGCTAATTCAATATCGCTATTCAAGAATGCCTGTTTCGATTTTTCAAGTTGCGATAAAACTAATTGCCACATTTGATTAATCTCTTCCCTAAGAGATTGTAATTCTTGTTCAGTATGTTTCATGATAATTTACGATTTTTGTAGTTGTCAAAATCAGGAAGGATCGGAGAATATTTTGTGTCTAACAAATGTGATGAGATTATAAAATCTGCGGCGGATCTTGAGCATGCGTAAACTATATTGTATAAAGTAGCAATTCTAAGCAAAGCCTTTACATCTACATCGTGCGGTTGCGGTTCCATGGCATCCCAAAAGAAAATAAGGATATCCACATCACCGTCGCAAATCAAAGCTCCTAATTGTTGGTCGCCTCCTAAAGGTCCTGATTTAAGTTTTTCTATATTGAAAGTTTTTGTTTTACCATTATCTTTCAATTTTTGATGTAAAACATTTTCAACGAAGTTTCCTGTTGTGCCGGTACATATCAATTTATGTTGAATTAATTCTTCCCAATTCCATTCAACCCATTCAATAAGGTCTTTTTTGCAATTGTCGTGGGCAACTAATGCTATGTTTTTGTGTTTGTTCATATGTAAATGATTGAAAAATTAAATTTTTATAATTATGGATATATTGATCTTATTTACTTTTTTTAATTTTGATATACATGAATATTTTATATTATGTTTTTTCAATTTTCCTTTATTCATTGCCTAACCAAATCTTCCTGTGATATAATTTTGTGTTTGTTCTTGATCGGGATTTAAGAACATTTTTTTTGTATCGCTGTATTCGATTAATTCGCCGAGCATAAAAAATCCCGTTTTATCGCTGACTCTTGCTGCTTGTTGCATGTTATGCGTTACAATAACAATGGTGTATTCCTTTTTTAAATCGTGTATCAATTCTTCTATTTTTGAAGTTGAAATCGGATCCAATGCCGATGCGGGTTCGTCCATCAATAAAATAGAAGGAGATACTGCTAATGCACGGGCTATACACAGTCTTTGCTGCTGTCCGCCGGATAATTCGAAAGCCGATTTTTTCAGCTTGTCTTTGACTTCATCCCAAAGAGCTGCTGCTTTGAGCGATTCTTCTACTCGTTGCGTTATGTATTTTTTGTCTCCCATATTATTGACGTGAAGCCCATAGGACACATTCTCAAAAATGGTTTTCGGAAACGGGTTTGGTTTCTGGAAAACCATTCCTACATTTTTTCTCAATTGATCAACCTGCACGGATTTATTGTAAATATTTTCACCGTCAATCAAGCATTCTCCGGTTAGGCTGATATTACTAATCAGGTCATTCATTCGGTTGAACAATCGCAGAAAGGTCGATTTTCCGCAACCGGATGGACCGATAAAGGCTGTAACGGTGTTGGCTTGCATTTTCATGTTGATGTTTTTCAAAGCGTGAAAATTACCATAATAAAAATTAATATCTTTTGCTTGAATCATGTTAAATTAATTTGTTTTTGTTTTCTTTCCGAAATAACGTCTGAAGAATGCTGCAAGTAAATTCATTAGTAAAACGATTATAATTAATACTAAAGCCGTTCCGTAAGCTATTGGTCGGGATGCTTCAATATCGGTTCCGCTGGTTGCAATTACATATAAATGATAAGGCAAAGCCATTACTTGATCGAAAATACTGTTTGGCAGTTTAGGTAAAAAATAGGCGGCAACTGTGAAAAGAATAGGAGCCGTTTCTCCGGATACCCTGCCTATAGACAATACTAAACCGGTAAGTATATTGGGTGCTGCTGCAGGTAAAACAATCTTGCGGACGGTCTGAAGTTTTGTTGCTCCCAAAGCATAACTCCCAGTTCGATATGAATCTGGGACAGCTTTTAGCGCTTCTTCCGTAATACGAATAATCAGAGGTAAAATTAACAAACCTAAAGTTAGGGAGCCCGCAAGAATTGAGTCTCCGAATCCTAATGTGTTTACAAACAATGCCATTCCGAATAGTCCGAATACTATGGACGGAATACCGCTAAGGTTATTGGTCATCACTCTGATAAATTTGATAACCAATCCGTTTCCCGCATATTCGTTAGTGTAAATTGCAGACATTATTCCTAACGGAAATGCAAATAAAATACTTCCGGCAATCAGGCACAATGTTCCGATAATTGCAGGAAATATTCCGCCTGCCGTCATTCCTTCCGATGGAGCTGTAGTGAGGAATTCCCAACTGATAATGCCAATTCCGTTGTAAATGATAAACCCCAGTATCCAAAATAAAATACCTACTACAAAAATGCCGAGAACTCTGAAAATAGCGAATGCTATATTTTGGGTTATTTTTCTATTCATCAGTCTTATAATCCTTTATTTGGTTGTTTTTTAGAAATAGTCTCGGCTGTAATACTAATTATCAACGTAATGACAAATAAAATACAACCTAACATAAATAGTGATTGATAATGAGTTCCGCCAACCGGAGCTTCTCCCAATTCTGCGGCAATAGTGGCGGGAATAGTTCTAACAGGTTGAAAAAGTGAATTTGGAATTACAGCGGCATTTCCCGTAACCATAAGCACCGCCATAGTTTCGCCTATTGCCCTCCCGATTCCTAAAACCACTGCGGCTGAGATACCGGAGATGGAATGCGGAATAACAACTTTATATATGGTTTGCCAACGTGTTGCTCCCAAGGCCAAACTTCCTTCCCGCAGGGTTCGCGGTGTATTTCGCATTGCATCTTCCGCAACGCTTATAATGGTCGGTAATGCCATTATGGCTAATATCAAACTGCCGGCAAAAGCAGTTTCGCCTACAGGAAGTTTGAATGTTTTTTGAATCAAAGGTACAAGTACTACCAATCCGAAAAATCCATATACTACCGACGGTATTCCCGCCAATAATTCTATGCTTGGTTTTAATAATTTTCTGGTGCGCTCTTCAGCTAATTCCGAAAGATAAATTGCTACGCCCAAACCTAAAGGCAAAGCAATAATTATGGCAAAAATACTTACCCATAATGTTCCCATAATTAATGGAAGAACACCAAATTGAGCAGCAGGAGTAGCAGTAGGTATCCATTCTTTACCTAAAAAGAAATCGGCAGGAGTTATATGAGTTGATGATAGCGTTTTAACATCATTGTTTTCGGGAAGATATTTTTCGGGAAGAAAGGCTATGATATTTGGATTTTCCGAAATTACTTCACCTAATTTTTCCGGAAGCAGATCATAATTTTCTCCCAACTCCTCGTCGGAATAAAGATTGAATATGTCGTCAAAACGGAATATCATAATTTCTAATGGAAAATTAAGAGTTGAGGATTGAAAATTATTTTCGCCTTCTGTTTTCAACTCTCCATTTTCAATGTTCCATTCTGTGATTTCACCGTCAAAGATTTGTTTTATTTGTTGCGATGTCAGAGTTTCAATAGGATTTGATGCATTTACACAAAGCATATATCCTTTTTCTACTGTCGGACTTTTAAATAAACCAAAACCTTCTTTGAATAAAAATAGGACAATTAATAATATTATAATGCTTGTAATAGCTCCGCTTGCAGTTAAAATACTTTCAACAATACACTCTATAAATTTTTTGAATGGAGAATGGAGAGTTGAGAATTGAAAATTTCTTTTTTGTTTCATTTTTTTATTTCAATTTAATATATTGTTTTTTCTTCATTCCGATTCTTAACTCTCTATTCTTCGCCGTTAATTCTTAATTAATCATAATAAATCCGACTTCAGATACTATTTTTTGTCCTTTGTCTGAAAGAACATAATCAATAAACGGTTTTATTTTTGATTCCGAACTTGTTATGTAATAGTAATATAAAGGGCGTACAATTGGATAAGTTTTGTTCTTTGCATTGGCAACAGACGGTTCTGTGTATGTTTTCCCATTGTCGTAAGAAACATGAATAGCTTTTACATCTTTATTTAAGTAGGCTAATCCAACATAACCGATAGCACCTTTTGTTTGACTGATAGATTGAATAATAGAACCGGTAGCCGGCATGCTCATTATGCCGTTCATATAGTTTTTATTTTTCAAAACGCTTTCTTTGAAAAATTCATAAGTTCCGGATGATGTTTCACGGGAATAAGGCACAATTTTTAAATCCTCGCCGCCAACTTCTTTCCAGTTAGTGATTTTTCCGGTAAAGATGTCTTCTAATTGCTCTCGGGTAAGGTTGGTTACTTTATTGCTCTGGTGTACAACGATTGCCAAAGCATCGTAGGCAATAACAACTTCCTTAACTGATTTTCCGGCTTCTTGCAGTTTTTGTTTTTCATCGAACTTAATTTTTCGCGAAGATTGTGCAATATCTGTTGTACCTTGCATTAAGGCGGATATTCCTACGCCGCTTCCGCCTCCGGTTACGGTAACAGATTGTGAAGCGTTTTCTTTCATATAGCTTTCCGCTTCTTTTTGTGATATTGGTAATACGGTATCGGAACCTTTGATTTTTTGTGCAGTGGCGTTAAACATGACGCTTGCTAAAATTACTGTTGCTAAAATTACTTTTTTCATTTCTTTTTACTATTAAATTAATGTTTTTTATTTACTTACTTATTCGGTGCAAAAATAGATTGTCAATGTTACGCCTTGTTGACAATGTTGTTACGATTTTGTTAAGATTTCTTTTGAGAGTTTAATACAATGTCTATCATAATTGAAGGATTTATTAACCAGTGATTTGTGATGTAATTTACTAAGAAATGTATTATTCGTTTTTTTAATTTTGGATTAAATTTCGGTTTTCTCATTTTTTTGTTCTCGATTTTTGAAACTTCAATTAAAATTTGTATTGTAATCTCAATGTGAAAACATTATCTTTTCTATCTTCTTCGTAACCGGCAAGATTTTCCGTTTTTTCATTTTTGATGATTTCGTAATATGCCTGAACTCTTATGTCGCTTGTAGCTCGCCATAACAATCCTAAACCCAATGTATTATAAGCAATATCACCGGCTGTTGTATTGTTTAAACCGATTTCATTTTCGGATATTTTTGTATTTGGATTATATACATCGTATTTAAGCACGGCAGAAAGAGGAAGCGGACCAAAATCCTGTATGAAAATCACATACCAGCCGGAAAAATTTCTAATATAGGTATCGCTTGAAGGTAATGATGATGAGTTAGGACTTTTACTGTTGGATTTACCGCCCGGTTGTTGTCCGAACAAATATTCCGATCTTAATTGTGTCATACCCAATATACTGGAAATGCTGAATTGAATATCAAAGCCAACATATTCCCGTTTGGCAAATTTTCCTATATTTATGTCGTCACTGCTGAGGATATATCCGTTGTTATCCATTGTATATATGTTTTTACTGCCTTGATAAACGCTACCGTGGTAATATGAAATTCCTCCTCCGAGCTTTATATTACTTCCAAAAGATTTATTTACGGAAAGATGCCCGATAAAATCTTTACGGTTATCGGTTTCCATTTTGATACCGTTTCCGGCGAAAATTCCTGCTTCCAATTTAAGAATATTCCACGGCGAAGATTTACCGGCTTGTAATTGTAACATGATTCCTAAATCTCGTTCTTCGGGAAAGAGTGTCTGGAAAACGGTTGAACGTTCGGGAGACTCGCGAAGTGAAGAAGAATAACTGATTTCATTGCCGAACGGACGATCGAAAATACCGACTTTAATCATGCTCTGCGAATTAAACCACGGGTCTTTAATACCGAGATAAGCATCTTTGAATCCAACGCCTTTATCAGTCAAATCCAACTGAAATACTCCCAAAGCAATTTTCCCCTCATACGTAAATTTGATTCGTCCTCTACGGATGCCGATACGGTTAAATGCTTTTTCAGGATTTTCGTTTGCCGAACCTACTTTTAGAGAAGCATTTTCTTCACCCCACTGGTATTGTCCCTGAATGTAACCCGAAACTTTAAACTTTTTTAATCCTTTTACTTCTTCTTCCAACGCTTGTGTTTTCTGTTTCATTACTTCAAACCGATTGGTGTCGGCTTCCTGAGATTGTGCGAAACTCATTGCAGATAAACAAAATCCGCATAAAACAAACAATGTCTTTTTACTTAATCTTAAATGTTTCATCATACTTATACTTTTTTAATTTGACGCCACAAAAGTATTCGTAGAATGTTACGTCTGATTTTCGGACTTGTTAAGAAAATGATAAGATTAAAAGATGAGGTATCACAAATTATTTTGATTCAGAGCAATCTCGCTCTGATATGTTGAAGTTTTAAAAATTGTTCCTGTTTTTTACTGTATCGCCGGTAATGCCGAACTGATTTTTGACGATTTGTACTTTATTCGCAAAAGTTATCATTCCTGTTCTTCAAGCTTAATCGAGGACAACGGCCGATGCCTTGGTATTCGGACGTTTAGCTTGATGCCGAACCGCTTACCGAAAAGACGATTATTTTTCTATTTTTGATTTATTCATTGGGTTGAACGAAAGACCAATGAGTGTGTATGATTTTCCACCGATCAGATATATCTAATCTATAAACCTCTGTGCAGTTCATTTTGAATATCCGACCATCTCTTTGAACCTCATAATTATATGTCAGAACAGCAATGTCTTTTGATAACTGTACTGTAGGATTTATCATTTCATACGAATCGATTTTAATCTTACCTCTGACGCTATTATAATATTCTTCCAGAGCTTTTTTTCCTTCTAATTTATTCTCGAAAGCAGGGTCAATATAAACAACATCATCGGAAGATAAATCTAAAAATCCGTCCGGATTTCCATTATTCCATAACTCCAGAGCCTGTTTCTCCAAAGCAATAATCGTAGCTTTACTATTCTCTTTGTTTGAGGATACACTTGTACATCCAGCCATAAAAAATAAAATTAATATGTATGTAAAATATTTCATTCTGATAAATTCTTATTTATTTTATGAAATTCGTCGAACTATCATTCAAATACTTTATTTCATTATTTTGAAATTGAAATTTTGTCGGATAGTTGTTATTTTATTCAATTAAATCAACTCCTTTTTCTCATTTTTTAAAATGAAATAACGGATACAAAAATATAAATTTTTACTGAATGGTTAATATGAAAAATCAATGATTCCATACCACCAAAAACTGCAACCCTTTTCCGGTGAATCGATTGCTTTCAAGACTTTGTCCCGGTAGTGCGTATTGTTCCGGATTCCAATAGCCGATTACATGAAAAGTTACGACTTTAAACTCTTTCTTCCAACTTAAATAAGCATAGACTTTTGCATTTATCCAGTCGAAATAAATCATTGTGCTGATATTGTCGAACATGCCAAGCGGATAGGAGAGGGAAAGCCCGGAAAAAGTTGTAGCGTTGGAGAAGGCAAATGGCGATTTATCATTGGAGTAAACCATCTGTTCGAAAACAAAATTTAATCCGTTTCCGACACCAAAGGTATAATCCATTCCTAATGTAATCATTTCCTGATTGGTGTAAACATCCAGATTCCTGTTAAAAGTTGTCCAAGAGGCTTCCAGCCAAAGTCCGATAACGACATCCAAACGCATGTCGAAACCGATTTTGTGTTCTCCGATTTCATTGTAATTGAGTGGCAAACCATAATCTTGCAACAGTTTTGTATTTGCCATTCTGAAATGATACGTTCCGGCAATTTCTCCGCGTTTTATCGGAAATTGCGCCCGCATTCCACCTTCGGGATATTTTTTGCTGCCGGAAAGAATTTCAAAGCCTTTAGTATCGCGATTGCCATACAACCCCCAAAACCAGAGATTGGTGTTGTTTTGGAAATAATAACGAAACAACAGCCCGTAAACACCGTCTGTCAGTTGCAATGGGTCGCGAGCATCCATACGGTCGAACCACATCAGCGGGCGGAACATAGTTGCGGAGCCGAAGTTAATTTTCTGCAAGCCTAATCGTAATTCAGTGCGGCGAGAAGAAAATCGCACCCAGGCGCGGTAGGGTTTTATCTTTCCTGAAAAATCAAGACTATCAAAGAAATGCACGCCCATATCTCCGTAAATATTTGCGGAAACCTCAAAATCAATCATCAAATCCTTCTTCTTTTTAAATGGAATTTTGTAGTTGATTTGCGGAATATATCGTCCTCCTATCCAAAAGTCCATGTCAATATTTGGCGTATATTGCATCCATCCCGAGAGTTGTCCGCTGAATTGAAAATTATTTTCTTTGTTTGCATGAGGAATTGTATCCGCTTCCTGGGCAAATATTTGCATCGAAAAAAGTAATAACGTTATGTATATAATTGGTTTCAAACGGTTTTGTATTTCTTATTTAAAAATAAAAGATTCGGAGTTTTAAGAGTTTCATTATTTATTGTTGCGATTCTTTATTATTACTTTTATTTTCTATTTGGATATTTTTTGGAATTTATCGTAAGACTTATAAATGCGTAATATTCTAATCTTTAAATTCTTGAATTTTAATACTTTTCCTCATCATTAGTTATTCCGTACAAAAACAGCTTTGTTATTTCGGTCGTAAAATCACGGGTGTTGTCATATATTTGAAAAATACGTTTATCTTTAGCAATCTCTTGCATTTTATCGATAGCAAGCATAATGAGTTCTACCGAAATATCATTCCGCATTTCGCCTTTCTGTTGTGCTTCTAGAAAATGTTTTTTTGTGAAATTCAATCCTTTATGAATCCAGCCTTGAATATATTGTGCAATTTCGGGATCAGTATCGGTATAAAGATTCTGAATAATAACCATTTCCGAATTCTTTGAACGTTCGACTTTCATTACTACAATCTGTTTCATTTTCTCGGCAAAAGGAATGTTGGAACCCATCATAGCATCAAATTTATCCATAGCTTCACCGAAAAGCAGGTCTAACATGCTTTTTGCTGCCTCTAATTTGTTGGAAAAAAATTTGTAGAAAGTCATTTTACTCACATTGGCGGCGCGACAAATATCTTCTACCGTTACCTTCCGAAATTCGTATTTATAAAATAAGTCCTTAGTTGCGTTGAGAATGTCGATTTGTTTTTTGTTTACTTCCATAAGAAATTTAAATTTTTGAATATTTGAATCTTTAAGTCTTTGAATTTCTGAATTTCCCTATTGCTTCAATCCTGCTTTGCTGAAAATATGTTCGGGAATAGTTTTATCAAATTCTATACTATTGATGATATAGTCTGTTCCATCGCCATTGCTGAGCATGTCTTTGTAATTCATCATCATGGGAAACCAACGCTTTCCGATTTTTCGAATATCGGAAAGCGTAATTCGTTTTAACAGTTGCCCGCTTTTGGCAAATAACTCCTGTTTCAATGGAATAAAGCGTTCTTTATCCACCCAAATGCTTTGCGTATGATAAGCAACGTCATCTGCTTTGGCGGTAAGTTTGAGAACGAAACAATTTCGTCCGTCAATGGTTTCTTCCCCTGTAATAACCGATGTATAAGTGTCTTGCAGCTTTCGGTCGTCCATCATATCTTCATACGAAAGGTCGGAACCCATTACCGATTGACGTAACATGTGTCCCGAAATCATAATTGTACGGTCTGTAGAAGGTGAATAAACCCAAAGTTCTTTGTCTAATTTCAACATTTTTGTTCCCTTGTCGCGAGCAGGAGAAAGATATTCTGTAAAGGATTTTTTCTCGCCTTCGACATAGCTTTTCGAAGTCAGGGTACGGTCGTTGCGTTTTCCGTGAATAATCATTGTTGATTCGATAACCCGACTTTCTGCCGACATGTTTTTGTCGATTTTGTCCAGAATTTCCGTTGCGGTTTGAGCAAATAAACCCAAAGTCGAAAAGATTGCAATTGTGAATATTGTTATTTTTTTCATTTTTTAAAATTTTGAATATTTAAATTTTTAAATCTTTGAATTTCAAATCAATCCAATTCCTTAAATAACATAGCCGTTTTCCGTTTGTAGATTGCTCTTCCGGCTAAGGCGGTACCGATAAAAATGGATAGTACTCCCGGAATAAATCCGATGTAAAATAGTCTCGACCGGACTTCGGCGCGTATCACGGGGTCAATCATCATAGACAAATTGTCCATCATACTGCCGTAATCAATTCCGTGTTTACTCAGATAGGAACATAGAAGAATGCCGAAAAACGTTCCGAAAATTGAACCGATGATTCCGATAAATAAGGATTCTGTTAGTAAGGAACGATAGATATGTCCTTTGGATTCACCCATTGCGAGCCGAACGCCAAATTCATTGTAACGCCGGATTCCGCCCAAAAGTCCTGTGTTCCAGAGAACAACTGAAAGAGCTAACATCAACAATAAAACAATTATCAGCGACATATTATCTACGTAAACCAACATTTGCTTCATCATGTTTTGGTCGGCAAGCTGCTGCATAACAGGAGCGTATTCATCTTTATCGTCTGCACACAGCGCATTGAATTGAGTTTTGATTTTTTCGGCCTGCAGATTGTTGTAATGTTCTTGAGGAAGATATCCGTAAATTTCGCTTGCCGCATTATCCATGTCGAGCAAAGTTTGAGCATCCGAAATATCCAGAATAACAGCTCCTTTATCTAACATTCCTGTCCCAAAACGAGCAATTCCGGCAACGATATAATTAACAAAAGTCATTGAACCGTACATCGTTGAACCAAAAAATGTAACTTCGTCACCGGGCTTTACGCCGTAATTCTGAGCAAAATCGTAACTGACAATTATTTCTCCTTGTTTTTTTATTAAGTTGCCATCGACAATTGATTTTTGAAGATTAATTCGTTGCGATTCTTTACTTTTTGATGAAAGCAGATTATATGCCGTTCCGCTTACAGGTCCCTGTGCTTTAGTTTCGCCGTTTTCATCGGGAATATCTAACAAACCGCCAAAGTAAATACGTTCGTTCCAATCTACATTGGGGAAATCTTGCCGGAGTTCGTCCATTACAACATCTACATCAAGCAGAGCCAGGTCGTTAGGCTTTTGCTCCTCATTTTGCAGATAGGCACGAGTCGTTACCTTAAGATGCCCGGTTTGAAAATTTGCAGTCATTTTTATCATGTTGCTCATCATTCCGCCGATAAATCCATCCAAAAATACGACAAAAAATACACCGATAGTAACCACAATCACAGGTAGAAGGCTGCGGCGTTTGTCTCGGATAATACCTTTTAATAGAAATTTATTCATGGTGATAGTTGTGAGATTTATGTTATGAGTTATGATTTGTTTTTGAGATTGTTTTTCTTTGTTAGGATAGAGCTTCTAATCATTTTTAGAATTTCTGTTGCATTGTAGTTGTGCTTTGTAAATACGTCCGATTCTATATAGTTCTTTGCTTTTAATAACTCTAACCAATAAGTTTTTTCATAGCATTCTTTTTGAGTAATTGCTAATTTATGAATAAGATCCATAGAACTTTCTGCATTTTGATTTTCTCGGATATTAGCCCCAACAGAAATTGATGATTTTAAAAATTGCTTACTCATAACAAACTCTTTTTTAGTTTCTGTAAGAAATTTATATAACTCAATGCATTCAATTGCAAAGAGAAATGATTTATCTTTTAATATACTTTTTGCCATATACTTTCATTTTAAAATTTTACTATTCCACTCATCTCATAACTCATCACTACTCAATCTTCCCCTTTAACGCATAAACCACATTCTGTTTGGCGATTTTTCGAGCGGGGATGTAGCTGATGAAAGCGGATAAAATAATGATGATAAACAAAGTTGTGATTATGCTTGAAAAGTTATAAACCGGATACATCGCATCTCCCATTACTACGCCGATATCTTGGAAAGAACCGGGAATACTGAATCCGTATTTTTTGAATAAAATCAGCAATGGCGTTCCCCAAATTATTCCTGCAGCAACGGCGAGAATACTGTAACAAGTTCCTTCGAGAGTAAATAATCCTATAACCTTTCGAGGTGTCATTCCTAAGGCTATGTAGGTTCCGATTTCTTTCTGACGGCGGAATATAGATAATGTTTGCGTATCAAAAACAGCTAATAATGAAATTGATAATAGCAGGATGAAAACTACAGCCGACTCCATAGATGCACTCTTTTGCATCTCCTCAATGTCTGCCAAAAGATATTTTAAATCGTGAAAAATCCATTGATTTACATTATTTATGGGACAATCTTTCGATTTTACAATATAAGTTGCTTCGCCATGCATTTCGGTCATATTGTATAAATCGTTGATATTCATCCAGATTTTCCCTGCATCTGTAGTCGGAATTTTATTGTTGAAAATTCCTGCAATTACAACTTCCTGTGCATCAAAAACGCCATTTTTGTCTCGCCAGCGAAGCATTACCCTGTCGCCTTTTTTGAGTTCGGCAGAATTTGCCATTCTTTCGCCAATGATAACTTGTATATCTGCTTTATTTTCAGTCCGTAATAAATCGACAGGAATTTCTAAAACGGATTGCTCAATGCCAATTCCGTTTAGAATTATATTTTGCATTCTTCCTTGCGGATAAATGGTTGCTTGAGTGAGTAATACAGGAGCCGCATTGCCACTTTCCACATAAGAAATAAGTTCTGACGGAATTTGCCCATGAGCGTCTTGAAGACTGAAAATATCGTATCGATCATATTTCGGATGCCAAAACTGCCCGTCTCCCATTTCCCATTTTATAGATTCTTCTTTCGATTCCTCCACCCATCCGTCAATCAATCCATTGAAAGCTACAGTAATAACCATTGTAAAAGAAAGCACAAATACATTGAGCCAAGTGCGTTTTCCTGCTCCGAGTATGTTTTTAAATGCAGTACGTATTGTTAACATATTGTTTACTTTATTTAGATTAAATTTTTAAATCGTCAAATAAGCTCATCTTTCTCCACTTTTCCATCGTTTAGAGATACAATGCGGTTTAGATATTGCATTACCTTTTCGTCGTGGGTGGCAAAAATAAAGGTTGTATTTAATTCTTCATTTAGTTTTTTCATGGTTTGAAGAATGGTATGCGAGTTTTTCGCATCCAGATTGGCGGAAGGTTCGTCGGCAAGAACAATGGTCGGGCGTTTTACCATTGCGCGTGCAATAGCAACACGCTGGCTTTCGCCGCCGGATAGTTGAGACGGACGAGAATCTGCTTTGTCGGTAAGTCCGACCCACTCAAGAGATTCCATGACCATTTTATTGCGTTTTTCGGATGGAATTTTTTGCAGGAGCAAGGCAAATTCTACATTTTCATATACCGTATAAACAGGCAAGAGATTGTAACTCTGGAAAATAAACCCAATATTTTCATTTCGTAATTTAGCAGATTCTTTTGCTGTAAGTTTGTCAATGGAATGATTCATTACAATTGCTTTGCCCTCAGTTGGCACATCAAGAGAACCGATAATATTGAGTAAAGTGGTTTTCCCTGAACCACTTGGTCCCACCAAACCGGCAAATTCTCCTTCGCCAAACGAAAGATTAATTTTGTTCAATGCAGTAAAAAATCCGTCTCCGACAGGAAATTTTTTCACTAAATCATTTAATTCTATAATTGTTTTTGCTTTCATAAAAACTTAGCATTAAGTTTAAAATTTATATAATCAGATAAATAGACAATCAATTTATATATTAATTTCTGTTTACGATTCGAAAGCAAATATACGATTGTTTTATTATGTGACGATAATCGTATAATTTATTTTTAAAATTCTGATTTTGATTGAAGAAATGTAGGAAAATTTTTGTAATTATCTGTATTTTAGGTTGGAAATTTTATTACAGCAGAATTTATCTTCTGAATAAAATCATATATTTTTACTACAAATGGCACTAAACTTTATGAGACTTGGCATTTGGAAGAGGTAAAATCGCAATGAATTGTTAAACCACGACAAAGTTCTGCATTACGCCGAAACGCTTGTACAGGTATTTTCTTTCGATTCTTTACCTGACCGTTCTATTATTTTATTCCATTTTTTTTGTCTGTGCTTATAAAAACCTATACTCCAAAGAGCAGTAAAGTATGTAAATATTCCTGAATGCAATTCGACAATATCTGTGTAGAAGGTTTTCCCATCTTGTGTTTCATTCAGAATAATCAAGTGATTCCAAATACGAACAATTTTATTGTGTTCTTTTGATTGTATTTCTTTTCTGCTCTGATCGATATTTTCCAATAGAATTTCATGTTTTCCAAAAGGAATAAATCCGTAAATGAAAAGTTTGAATTTATAAATAACGTTTTCTTCCCATTTTTCCGGCATCTTGGAAACACTTTTAAAAGAGGCTTTGGGTTTGCATATTTCTATAAGTGTTTCAATATCGAGTAATTTTTCCCACATTATTTCAGGCGAGCAATTGAATGTAGAACTTACGGATATTTTTCTTCCGATACGATTTTTGCCGTTCTTATCTTTTAATTCTATTTTCTCGTTTGTGGTTTTCATTTATAAATATCTTCGGGTTCGCTTTTTATACTCAATATATTTTTCTTCGAATGCCGATAATAAGAATTTCTCTTCTTGTTTTATTTGCAAATGTAACATAATCATGGCCCAAATGGTAAAGAAAAGCAATATCCAATTAAAAAACATAAGCAGAATGCCCAGATAAACTAAATCGAAAGCCAGAAAAGCCGGATTACGACTTATTTTGAAAATACCTTTTGTAACCAGTTCTGTTTTGTCTTTTTCCGGTATTCCTGCTCTCCAGCTATCCTGCATTGTATAAACAGCAACACCAAAAATCGCAACACCTAATATTCCTAAAACAGAACCAGCAATTTTAACCGGGAAACAGGAAATCGTTGTATTCATAAAAATGCTCAGAATTTAAACCACAACAATACTGTAAGTTGCTAATTTCATTGCTATTTCTATTCTGAAAAGTCTTTTTGATTTCTTCCCGCGAGCTATTTGGTCCGTTTGAATTCCCTTTTTTCTTTGTGCAATCATTTTTCCGATATAAATTGCATAGAAAAATATCAAAATCAGTATTGCAATAATTTGAAAAATCACATCAATCATTTTTTTATTATTTTATAATTCTTGTATCATAACCTGATTCCTCATAACGCTTGTTGGGGGTTGCTTTACTGCTTATTTCTTCATTGTCGTTTTCTATATGTAGAAATCCGATTTGTAAAAGTACAATTTTTCTTTAAACAATTATGAACTCGGATCGGAAAATACTTGGTCAGGTTGTGAGAATATATTTATCGGATTGAATAATATAACTCTCGGACGAAAGAATTACAAACTCGGACACTAAAATATTAAACCCGTATGCAAGAATATCAATCTCGGATAAAAAAAATACAATCCCCCTTTGGGAAAATTACAAATGCGGATAATGGAATATCAAAAGCGGACGGAAGAATGTAACTTATAACAGAAATAAGCCTTGCGAAGCAAGGCTTATTTCTGTTATCGGTTTCGAGTTTTATGCTCTATTTCGGGCGAGAAAACTCTAATTTGCTTACTTGTTTGAATTGGGGCGAAGTTGCTCCGAATACGGATTTGACATATTTCTTTACTTCTAAAGCTGTATCGACCATACCCGATTTTTCTTTTTTATACATAAGATTGTCATCCAAATTCATGAGCGAAATTCTGTTTCGTTTTCCGCCTGCTTTTGTGGGTTATATTAAAGAAAACAACACGCATGAATATGGCGAATTAGAATTCGATAAATTTTACCGACATTGCTTTTGTTCTTTGAAACTGTATTACGGGGACGAAGAAAATCTTTTTTGCAGAGAAATAATCATGAATACGCTACGTAATTTTTTCTTGGACGTTTACGATAAAATAAAAAGACACGAATCGCTGGAACATTCTTCCCGCTCGCGTAAGACGGGGATAATGGAACGATTTTGCAGTTTGGTATTGAAACATTTCAAAACCAGCAGAGAAGTTTCATTTTATGCCGAAAAACTTCATATTACGCCCAAATATCTTTCAGCAATATTGAAAGAATTGGATATGGATAAACGTTCCGCAAAAGAGTGGATTGACAGCTGTACGGTTGTGGAAATTAAACTTCTGCTGAAATCAACCGAACTTTCGATTCAAGAAATAAGCAATGAGCTTAATTTTCCCAATCCATCGTTTTTTTGTAAATATTTTAAGAGCTGTGTAGGCATGTCGCCCAAAGAATATCGAGAGTGTTGAGAAATCAATCAATATGCCATTCAACAAATTGGCAATAAACTGAATTTTTCGTTCTCAACGTTTTTGGGGAAATTCTTCAAGCGTGTTGCTGGAATTTCATCGAGGGACAATAAAGGATATAATCAGTTATTTAACGCACTATCGCTCGCCAAAGTTACCGCCAATGGTCGGCGGCTTGGCGAAGGTGGCGGCTAACTGCTGTTTGTGCGGGGACGAACGCTTGAAAATCCGACAGGACTTTCTGCGGGCGACACCCGCATTACGGCAAACTGCTTGTTATATGCCGTATAATTCAGTTCCACTTCCTTTATTTTTCTAATTGTGCCAATTATGAGCCATTAAATATTTGTTTAAACAAAAGATAATCAGAAATATATGCATTATGACACTTATTTTTGAGCCGTTAATGAGCCGTTAATATCCTCGTTTAAAATAGTATTCAACTCCTCTTCTTCCAACATTTTTCATTTCCAACCACTTTTCCGTTTGTTTGAGTAAGCGTGTCGCTGTTGGTTTACTTGTGTTCAACAATTTTTGCACTTCCGAATTGTTGATACTTCCGTTAGCAATCACATATTTTATGATTTGTATTATTTTTTCATTAATATTTTCCGCTTTCAGTTGCGTATGTACGGTTAGTGTAATATGTGAGCATTAAACCGCCTACATTTTTAATTACAGGCGGTAATTGCTTATTGTCCAATACGGATTTAATAATTTTGCGATAACCTCTGCCCCAAACTTCTATGTCGCCGCTACGGAAAAGCGTATTGGCAATATCAGGATTGTACGGAATAGAAGGGTGTTTTTGCAAAAGTTTTTCAATGGTTATGGAATGAGGCAACTGCCCTGAATTCCAAAAAACAATACGGTCGGGATAAACGCTAATCTGAATCGGAACGCCCGAAGTATAGTCTTTGTGAGCAATAGCATTCAGAAGACTTTCTCGCAAAGCAGCTATCGGGAAAGTGGGTTTTTCTCGTCGAGAAACTCCTTCGTATGAAATAGCGTAAACGACATATTTACTTTTCAGTAAATCAAATGCTTTGTCGATTTGTTCCATTAGCGATCCGTGTATTCCATCTTGAAAAGCCAAATCGTCGTCATCGCCTTGAAAAAAGCCGATTTTTATGTAAGCTCCCGTTACAAATCTTTCGGGTTTGGGGTGGAAAAATAAAATTGCCGCTCGTTTCAGATTGCCCGAAGTATCATCTATCAATTGTAAATCTTGCAATAAATGTTTGGTGCCGTCATTCAAAACATCTTCGTCAACGCGACCGCTTTGGGCGGCTTCGTTGCGGAAACGCTGTAAGGCAATTAGCGACAAATCTTCAATTGCAACATTTGGAATTGGCACGCTGTCCCAATGTTTTCCCTGCTTTTTCAACAGAAACTTATCCAATGCCGAACCTTTTAATTCTTGCTTGGTACTGCCCTGCGAAGATGATACTCGCCTTTGTAATTCACAGGGTTGGAGTGAGGTTCAACTATGATTTCAATATAATCGCCCTGCTCGGTTTGGTGCAAATTTACATCGGCAACAATGCCTAAAATTGCCGTTATCTTGTTTGGTAAATCTTCTAACAATTTTTTTGCGTTTTTCAAACCTACAACATTGCCGTTATCATTTTTTCCTATGAATAATGTTCCGCCTTGTGCATTGGCAAAACCGCATATCCATTTCAGAAATTCGTCTCGCCATGAGGATTTGTATTCTATATTTTGAGTTTCGGACATAATTATTTGAATTTGGATTCAGCGAATTTCAACCATTATTTTCTTCTTCTTTTTTATTGTCCGATTGTGCTTTCAACTCTTTGATTGCCCTATCGAAATCACTTTCATATTGCAACATTTCTTTGCGGCGATAAACTTCAAATTCCTGAGTTGCTTTTTCAATAGCCTGTTTATGAGAGATCATTCCTGCATTGCTAAGCAAGGACGATTGCCAACAGAGAGAATATTATCCAGTTTCTCTATCCATTGTTGCATGGTCATAGTGTGCTGTTCGATAGCTTGCAATTCGGCAAAGTCAAGATATTGAGATACTAATAAATTCAAGACTTGCAATTCTTTCTCCGACAAGTAGTTTTTTGCAATCTTTACATCGTCTCGTGTAATATAATTTCCTTTAAAACTGGTCATGCCGACCATTGGTTTGTCGGCATCAACACGCTGATAAATTACTTCTGCAGCAGTATGTTGTTGTGCTGCATAATGCATTTTATTTTGCACAATGGCAAAAAACTGACGAGTAATATCGGCTTGTTGGTCGTAATCAATTGCTGTAGCATAAATATCGGTTACTTGCTGATACAAATTGCGTTCACTTGAACGAATATCTCGAACGCGTTGTAACAATTCCCTAAAATAGCGATTGCCGTTTCCTTTCAGGCGTTCATCGTCAATGGCAAATCCTTTTTGGATATATTCATGTAGGCGTTGAGTCGCCCATTGACGAAATCGGGTTGCAACTTGCGATTTCACACGATAGCCGACAGCGATAATCATATCTAAATTATAGTTAGGAACATTACGTTTCACGGATCGCCTGCCTTCCATTTGAACCTGTAAGAAATCCTTACAAGTTCGTTCTTCCTGTAATTCAACTTCTTGATAAATATTTCGAATGTGCTGAACAACATTTTCGCGCGTAGTATCAAACAGCATTGCTATTTGTTGTTGCGATAGCCAAACATCCTTGCCATCAAAACGGACATTGACGTTGGTTATGCCGTTATCATCTTGATAGAGGATAAATTGGCTTTGGGTGGGTTGGATTTTATCGTCGGACATGATTATATCTTTCAAAAAATCAAATATTTACCCAAAAGTGCTGTAGGACAATTTGTCCTAAATTATTCTCCCGTTCATGTAAAGATACGTATCTGTTACATTTTTCCGACATTTGCCCTTGCAAACAATCATTTGCAGTCCAAATGATAGGAAATTCATTTTCAAGATTAGTTATCCAACCATTTATTTGCGATAGCCAATAGGACGCATCATTGGACTGAATATATCCAATAATTACAGAAAAAGGTAGGTTAGAGGCATGTTTGCCTTCTTTGAATCGTTGAATCCCACCATTCCCTTTGAATTTTTTATTAGTCTTATCAACAATTACATATTCTCTTTCATCGCGTGTTTTTCCAGCGTTAGGCGTGGGTAACCGTTTGGATTCAATCCAACAGAAGAGAGGACGATTACTAGCAAGATATTTACGTCCAAGCCTGACTCCTATATCGGTTCTATTTCTACCTTGTTTACTCTGATTGGTAAACTTGAATGTTTTATTTTCATCCAAATTAAGAGACTCTATTTTATCTTCAAAAAAACTTACCAAATCTTCGGTAATATCATCTTCTTGGTCAATTTGTTTCCCTTTATTTGTTTTGCTCAATGGAGTAAAATCAGGCAAGCTACACTCAATGAAACCAAATAAATTTTCATAAATGGGTAGAGAAGATGGGGGAATACCTGTATTATTTGAAATTATCTGCATAATTAATGTGTTAGAATATCATCAAATGTTTCGTCCGCATCTCTCAATGCTTTACTTTTCAACCAAAATCGCAATTGTTTCGGCTTGATTATTCGTATGATATTATTTTCATTATCATAATATCGTATGATTTTATGAATTTTTGCACTTTCTGACGGATTCCATTCTGTCAATAAATCGACTAATGAATCTTCTCGCTTCTCAAAAGATATTTTAGATACTTTTTCATCTGTGTATTTTAATTCACAAACAAAATAAGCATCTCCTTGCATTAAGTTAATCAACTTATACTGTTTCCCATCAGAAGAATAGTATCTATTCAGATTTTCGGAATAAATGTGAGCAAAATCAATTAAATTTTCTTTACTCGCAATTTCTGTATTTATTGGCGACTTTTCTCCTTGTCCAAATTCTTCTAATGTATACTTTATTACATCATCAATGATAATTTTGTCTGATTCAGAAATATTATCCCGATTTGGGAAATAGGGAGTTTCTTTTAAATCAACCAATTCGAACACATAAGGACTTCTAATCCCTTGCCGACCACTTATAGCCGTAATATAAAAAGCGATTAAATCGGAATATTCATTAAAATAATTCTTCAGTGATTGTATTTTTTCAGGAGTTCCCTTAAATTCAATCCCATCAAATGTTCTTTTCTTGAAATCTTTAGCAGAAATTTCCGTAGGGAACATTCCTTTTGTAATATTTTTTTTAATACCCCAACAATCAAGTCTGTTTTTAGGTGTGAATATTTCTTTCTCAAACAATAATAACTCCTTTACTATCTTTTTCTCTACTCCATCAAACAAGTCATCTTCAAATACAGTACCTGATATTGTTATTTCATTAGATGCACACCAAGTTTTGAAGTTAGGTTCAATCTTATTAAAATTGTCAATAATATCGCAAACTCTGAAACCACCTAATAAGTTGCATTTCCATACATTCAATTTATCAACAGCCAAATTTTTTGGAACTTGATAAAAATCATAATGGTCAAACTCAAAATAAAAACGTTCTTTGCTTTGTTTCGTGCGTTTTGCCGTGATATGTAATATAGGAAATTCTGTTGGTTGGTTGCAATCAACAAAAATAGCCAATGAGGCAACTGTAGCTTCAAACAAAACTCTACGAAGAAAAGTAAAATCAATAATTTGTTTGATATTATATGTCGAGAATAGATTCTTCCTGAAAAACAAAGAATTATCGGTATATAATAATGAGCCAGAAGGAAGTATTAAACATAATTTTCCTTTTTTTTCTTCAAGAAGGTGCATTGCTTTTTCAAGAAAAAGTAAGGCAAATTCTTTTTTAGGATTTTTAAATTTTATCGGAAATTTATCGTTTAATAGTTCTATATAGTACTCATACGTTTTTTCATTTAATTTCCTTTTATTAAACGGAGGGTTACCTATTACTAAGTCGTAATCATAGCGAGTATTATCTTGTATCAAATACTCAAAAAAATCTTTTTGCACGAGATTTCCATCCGCTTTTAAATCAATAAATTGAAGTTCCGTCCATATTTGCTTTGGAGTTAGCATGGAACATAATGCTAATTGCAAACTGAACATTGACAAATTTATCGAATTGGGATTTACATCGACTCCGAAAATATTTTTTGACAGGATACCCTTTAATATTTTAGGATTAGTATCAGCTAATTTATTTTGAGCAATATTTTTAATTCGCCAACGCTGCACAAGTCTTTTGTATGCAGCAACGAGAAAAATTCCCGAACCACAGGCAGGATCCATAAGTTTTATATTCTCGTCTAAATTGTTCAATGGCAAATTTTCGTCAATTAGTAAATTTACCACAAAACTTGGAGTGTAAACCGCACCTGTATCTTTTTTATTATTCGTCCCTATTTTAGGAATAAATTCTTCATAAAAATTACTAATCAACTCAATAGGAATATGTTCAAAAGAATATTCCTTCCATCCAAATAAATTATTTTTATATCCCGCTTCAAAAAAATGAGATAAAATGCTAATATCTGATTTTTGAAGTTCCTCCTTGAAATTATCATCTATATGAAAAATTCCGCCATTGAAATGCTTTGTTAATTCGGTTAAGAGACAATGTAATTTATTGTTAAATATGATACTTTCTAATTTTTCATACCCTGTTGCTTTCTTGAAAAATGCACATGCATAATTTTCTCCGTTTTTATCTATCCCTGTTTCCTCCAAATACTTAATAAGAATACAGATAATCAAAAGTTTGTCAATCAGAGCATATGATAGTTTACTTTTACGTAATTCATTTCGAACAATGCGTAATCCATTTATCAGTCGTTCGGAGGCAATTTTAGAATCCAAAAAGTTATTTCCAGACAATTGATTTTCCCAGAAACTGCCATTGTTAAAGTTTTGTGCTCGATATTTATTTATTGCATTATTAACATCGGATAAGAAATCTATGCAATCAATCGTTTTCGAGCTAATACTCCCGTCATTATTTGTTTCAACTGGTTTTCTACTGTCGTATATTCTTATTGTTGTTTTATCTATTACAAAAAATACGGCAACTTCACAACTACTCCAAATTTCGCGGTGTTTCTCAGCATAATACTCAGAGTTTTTTTGCTTTTGAATATTATCATACAAATAAATCTGAGCTAATGGCGGACGATTATCATCAAAAAAACGAAAATAAACAGCATCAGCATCGAATAGTTTTGCTTTGTCCAATGCAATTATAATGTACGGAGAGACATCGTCTTGCTTAATATACTCCTCCAATTTATCAACAAGATAAATAGAGGAGTTATCTTGATTTTCAATTTGAAAGTCAAGAGTCTCAAGATTTTTAATATATTCCATTCTCTTTTTATCCATTTTACAAAAGTATTATATTTTCATTATTATATAAAGCATCTCTTTTTATGTTTTTTCAATTATCTTCACTTCCTCCTCCGTCAAACCATACAATTCATAAACCGTTTCGGCTATTTGCGAAGATAGTTGATTACATTCCGTTTTGTATTCGGAAAAATATTCTTCCCATTCGTCTTGTTGTTTGAGGGATAGTGTGATTTTTTGTTTTTTTAGTTCGGCGACAAATCCTTTGAAGTCCGATTCATCGAATTTCTCTAATGCTCCAGTGATTTTTATATTCTCAAAATTATCTTTCAGCCGTGAGATAAAACGCTGGCGTTTGGTTTGAAGTTCTGCGTTCAACGAAAGCATTAAATCGGCTTTTTCGATAAAGGGTTGTTGAGCGGAGAGTGGAATTTGTTTGATTGGAAGTAATCCTAAATGAAAAGCTTTTACTTGTGCCATCACTTCGCCTTTTTCAGGATTGATTGTCCAATAAAAATAATTCAGGAGTTTTGAATTTAAAATGCTCAATGCATATTTAAGATTGTAGTCAGAATCTTCCTTGTTCAATAAAATGTGAGTATTATCTCGCATAATAAACCCTTTTGTCACCAAAGCGCCTATTAAACAATCGCTTGTTTGTCTGAAAATCAATTTTTCTTCCGCTTCAAAAATGAATTTATCTCTTGGAGCGGCAAGCCATTCGCCATATTGTATCCAATAATCATGGTTCCATAATAATTTGTATCTATGAAAATAACTTCCTCCAATAAGCGGAGAAAATGAATCATCTTTTTTAATTTCCGAAGTAAAAGGCTTTTCTTGCATTGTAACCGAAGTTTGTGCAGGTTTTCCTTTTCCTTTTTCGTAAGGCTTAACTCCGTTTTTTATGATAAATTCGTCTTTTACAAGTTCAGATTGTTTAAGAATTTTATCTTTCAACGCATAATCCTCTTCGGTAAGAAAAAGATTGTAGTAATCTTGCTTTGTAAGTGTCAGTTGTGGGAGAATGTGTTTATTATCAATATTTGAATTGTTTAAGAATAAAATTGAGATATTATTTTCAGCCCGATTTTGTTTTTGAACGATTAATGTGTCACAATCAACTGTGGCATCGGCAAAAACTTTATTCGCGTGTTGAATTATTTGTAAAAGTTGAAATTCGCCGTCCGATATTTTTTTTCTGAAATCTTTTGCTCCTTCAATCAATCGCCATGTATTAGGAGTAATAAAACCAAGAACTCCATTTTGTTTCAAAATACATTCCAATGAAATTGCATAGAAAACAAAATAGGTATCATTCATCGAGTTGGTAATTCCCCAATTTGCAAATCGTTTTGTCAAAAATGATATTTGTTTATTGTCGATTTTTGCTCCATACGGCGGATTTCCAATCACCACATCAAAACCGCCTTTATATTCGGTACGGAAAGCGTGTTCGAAGTCGGTTTCTATTTCGGCTATCTCTTTGACAAGGGAGCATGCCCTCTTGTTGGTGGTATCGGCATCGCTATCGGCGAGTCCGTGTTTTACGCGGTTATTTCGGATATATTCTACCGTATTCCACAGTTGCTCATCGGAAGTTATTTCCTTACAACCGAACTTTTGCGTCCATAACGGGACTTGCGTTTCTCCTCTTTTTTCTTCGACAAGAGGGCGGCATGCCGTTTCCTTTTCTTTGACAATGGGGCATGCCCCATTGTTATATGGAATCGTTACGCCCCGTGCTATATTACAGGCTCGTGCGGTCATCGACTTTATTTTTCCGACTATTTTAGGAACTTCCTCTTCTTCACATACCAAAAGCAAATGCAAATGATCTACGCAAATATTGTACGCCATTACATTGAGTCCGTCTTCTTTTACTATTTTGGCAATGGTCTCTGTTATAATCTGTTCATCGTTATCACTAAGTGGATATACTTGCGGTTCGGGCAAAGTGCCGTTATATCGTTTTTGACGAACCTTATAATCAATCATTCGTTGAGAAGTCCGGCTGTCGTGAATAGCTGTCGTGATATGAAAGGCTTTCTTTTCTTTTTCTTTAAACACTTGCGGAAATTCTTTTTGCCAATCGAAGGCTTTGTCGCCGGCAACTTCGGGGTCGGAAATAAGAGAATTGCCGCATTTTATATTGTCGTTCAGAGAATTGAGTTTACGGTTGGGTTTGGCGGTTCGCAACCACAGCGCTAATTTGGCAATCTCAACGCTTTCTTCATTAATATCTACGCCGTAAAGATTATTTTCCAAAATAGCATTTTCTACATCGGGAAATACAAGTCCTCCGCCTAAGAGTTTGGCGGACATTTCGTCGAGAAGATTATGCTCTGCTATCAAAAAATCGAGAGCCGCGTTCAGGAAAGCTCCGCTACCGCAAGCCGGGTCGCAAATAGTCAGTCTGAGCAGCCATTGGCGATAAGCGGTCAGCTTTTCGTCTAATTTCTTTTTGGTGGCAAGTTGTCGTTTTTTATCGGCAAAATATTCCGATTCGTCAATCTCCAATTCTGCTTTTTTCTCCGCACACAATTTACCGAGCGTATTCTCAACAATATAAGTCGTAATATGACGAGGGGTGTAAAATACGCCGTCTTTTTTGCGTTTGCTTTTCTCTACTGCCAAGGGGGCATTCTCTATTGCCAATGAGGCATTCTTTATTGCCAATGGGGCATGCCCCATTGTTGAGGATAGAGCGGAGCTTATCTCTTCTATTTCCGTCAGCGAATTTTCGAAAATATGCCCGAGAATATTTACATCGACTTCGCTTCCAAAGTCGTATTGACTTAATCGAAGCGAATTTTCCTGCAATACTTCGTCGGAGATAAAGATATTGTCCAATATTTCATCGGGTTTGAAAAGTCCGCCGTTATAAGCAAATATATCGTGCTTTTTACCTTTGAAGCCCGTGTTCATATAACCGAAATACTTCTGGAAACGTTCGTACAGCGGGCGATATTCGTCCAATTCTTTCAACTTTTCCCATTGGTTGATAATTTCGGCAATGGAGTTGGGTGGAAGCAGGCTGCGGTCTTCGGCAAAGAAAATAAACAGCAGGCGATCGAGCAACTTTTGCGATTTTTTGAACAGCAACAGCTTGTCGTATTGCGGATTTTGTTCTGTGAGGTTGGCAAACAATTCTCGCTTAAACCGCGAATAATCTTTGTATAACTCTTTGGTTATTTGGTCTTCGTTGCTTACCGATTCGTTTTTGAGCGACTTTGGAAGGTCTTTGCTTATGTTTTCGTACGCCAAACAAAGCCAAAGAACGGCAAATTCATCCGCTGTAAGCGTAAAAAGATTAAATTCAATATGTTCTACTGCTGTGTCAATATAAAATCGCAGTTTTTCGAAATTGGAAGTAACAACATAAACGGCATTGCGGTTGTAGTTTTTATATCCGAAGGCTTGGCTTTCAACCGTTTTAAGGTCGGTAGTTTTCGAATCTTTCAACTCAATAATCGCTCTTACATCGCCGTTTACAAGAATAGCTCCGTCGGCTTTTCGGGAGTTGGTTTCGTTTTTCTTTTCGGTTATCAGGTTGTAGTTCGGAGCTGGATTGAGCATGTAACCCAACACTTTCACAAAGAGCTCCCACAGAAATCCTTCCTGAAATTGTTCTTCTTTGCTGTTTCGGATATTTTCCTGAATGGTTGGGTTATGAAAATAATCAGCATATAATTTGTACGCATAGTTGATTTTCTCAATGTTAGCGGTTATTTGTTTTTTTAAGATTTTCTGCTGAAAGAGGCTCATAAATGACTACTTTTTTTTATCTTCAAAGGTACAATATTTTTTTGAATTGATGTTTTTTACTTTTAGTCGGTTTGTGTATGTACTGCCGCTATATGGCATACAACGCTAAGCATTTTGCCAAACTGCTTGTTGGTGGCAGTGCATTTTTATTTCATTTTTTCAAGGTGTAATTTGCACTTCTTCCGCCGCCTTCTTCTTGTTGTAAAATTTCCTTTTCTATTAAATCTTTAATGTCTCTCAATGCAGTATCCGAAGATATTTTTGTTATTGTTGCCCATTTCGAAGAAGTTAGTTTTCCAAAGAAATCGTCAAACAACTTGTTTATCATCAATCGTTGTCGCTCGTTGATTGAGGTTTCTCTGTGTTTCTCCCAAAATTCTGCCTTGCGTAAAATATTTTGCATACTCTCTTCTGTTTCAAGCAACGCATGTTTAAAACAAGTCAAAAACCAAACTAACCATTGTGTTATATCGCCTTCACTGTGCTGTTCAGTTTTAAGCGTTTCGTAATAAATGTTTTTCTCTTGCTGAATTTGGTTTGATAAACTGTAAAACCGCTCTGAACTATTCTCACTTCGAGCCAATAACGTATCGGAAATTGCTCGTGCAATTCGTCCGTTGCCGTCATCAAACGGGTGAATTATGATAAACCAAAAATGAGCAATAGCAGATTTTAAAACATAGTCTATTCGTATATTGTCATTGTTTATCCATAGAAAAAACTTATTCATTTCCGCTTTTACATCTTTTGCTGGAACAGCTTCATAATGTATTCGTTCTTTTCCCATTGCGCCCGAAACAACTTGTATTTCTTCGGTACGAAATTGTGCAACTTCGATTTTGTGTATTCCGCTGTAACCTGTCGGAAAAAGTGCAGCGTGCCAACCAAATAAACGTTCTTCTGTTAATGGTTTTTTGAAGTTTTGAGTTGCATCAAGCATCATTTCCACAACTCCGTCAACATTTCGAGGCGAGGGAACAAGTCCTGCCGTATTTATTCCCAAGCGACGAGCGATAGATGAGCGCACTTGGTCATAATTCAACTTCTCGCCTTCTATTTCAGACGATTTAAGCACATCAAGTGTAAGCATTTCAAGATTTTTTTCCTCTTTTGAAGAAAAACCAAACGAATGAATTTGTCCTAAAATCTTACCTTGTAATAAGCGAACTTCGCCCAATACAGCACTCACAGCCGCATTTTGCCAAGTGAAATCAGTCCAATTTTCGTATTGATAAATGTATTTTGACATATAAAAATAATTATACGGCAAAGATACAAAATATTTCCCGCATTTTTGCGGTGAATAAAATATTTTTTTACCGCATTTCTAAATTGCTGTGTCGCCAGCACATTGCCGCTAATCGAGTCACGCGAGGGAGTTTCGCCCTTGCGTTCTCACGGAACCGTATGTGACAGTCTCCCGTCATACGGCTCTTCATATTATAAATCACAAAATTACTCATTTGCATTGACATACT
>JAISNV010000011.1 GCA_031276035.1 Bacteroidales bacterium
GATGCCAGAGGCTCTTCAGCAGAAGTCGATTACGTAATACAGATAGCAGATAAAGTGATACCCATAGAAGTAAAATCTGGGAACAATGCAAAACTGCGTTCTCTCCATCAATTTATGGAAAAAGCTTCCCATAATATTGCTATACGGACTTGGACAAATCCTTTTTCTATTGATGAAGTAACAACTCCAACCGGAAAAACGTTCAAGTTATATAATTTACCATATTATTATACAGGTCAGATAGATAAATTAGTGAATATATGAATTTACAATAAATAACAAAAAATAGATATGAATACAATTAAAATGGGAAATGAAGAATTTATTCTTTACATACGTAAATGGCATCCTAATTGTGAAATTACAAATGACAAATTAGGACGAAAAATCTGGGAATGGATCAAATATAACGACAAAACTGCGAGACAATTAAATAGAGAAGAATGTCCTTGGGGTAAAAATGCAAAAAATGTAAATAAGGAGGATATGCCCTATACTGCTACTCAATTTGAATTCGATAGGAATCTCCTGATTCGATTATATGATTATTTGGATTTTTTAGCAACAAATTAATACATTGATGTTATTAAGAACAAACCAACATTTTGATGATTCCTTTATTCATCATTTGGGCGTTGCTATTTTGATGCTGATTTTTTATTTTAACTGAGGTTGATCTAAAACTGCAGACGATTGGAGAGTTTTGGCTGCAATACAAGGATAGCATTTTTTGATTTATAGCTATTATGAAACTAATCTTGTTTGGGAACAATCTGGGAACAAATCTCTAAAAGAAAAAGTCTAACTGATTGATTTCTAATTAGACTTTTATATATCATGTACCCGGAACAAGGATCGAACTTGCACTTTCTTGCGAAAACTAGTCCCTGAAACTAGCGCGTCTACCAATTCCGCCATCCGGGCTTTCCGGCTTATTCGGAAAAGTATTGTGCCCAGGACAAGAGTCGAACTTGCACGCTCCAACGAGCACCACCCCCTCAAAGTGGCGTGTCTACCAATTTCACCACCTGGGCATTTACTTGGGATTGGGCTGCAAAGATATAAAAAAAATGAGAATTAAGAATTAAGAACTAAGAATTTATTTTGAGAATTGAAAATGTGGATAATAACAGTAAATTATGTTGTTTGATTTTATAAAAATAAGTAAATTTCAATTCATTTATAATTACTAATTCTTAGATAACAAGAAAATTATTTTCATTGCAATTGTCAATTATTAATTATAATCTATCTTTGTACTCAAAATTTACTAAATAATGACACTCGTATTTGATATTGGTAATAGTAATGTCGTCGCTAGTACATACTGTTTAGATACCGATAATAATTATCATTGGAAAGAATTAATGAGGGTTAAAACCGATTGTTCGAAACAGTATTTTGACTGGTTTTTTGATGTGAATTATTTCCTTAGTGATTATCCTGAAAAGGTTTCTCATGTATTAATTAGTTCTGTTGTTCCGAAATTAAATGAAATTTTTGAAAAAATTACTTTAGAGGTTTTTGCTTTACGGCCTATTTTTATCGACTATAAGCTTTATGGTAATCTGCCGATTAAAGTTATTCAACCGAGAATAATCGGTGCCGATATTGTAGCAAATGCTTTGGCTGGCTATTCTCGAAGTTCAGAAGGCTGTATAATTGCTGATTTTGGTACTGTTCTTACTTTTACTACTGTTTTCGATAATGAAATTCAAGGTGTAAGTTTTGTTCCCGGACTCCAAACCGCATTTCGTTCTCTGGCCGATAAAACCGCACAATTACCATTTATCCACCTCAATCCGCCGGCTTCAGTAATGGGGAAAAACACTGCTGATGCTATAAATGGTGGTATTGTCTTCGGATATGCAGGTCTTGTAGATAGAATTATTGAGCAAATCTTTACGGAAGTTAAGAGAGAGTTGCCCTTGTTTTCTACCGGTGGTCTCGGAAATGCAATTTTACCGTATTGTAAAATGAAATTGAATTACGATATATACTTAACAGTAGATGGAATTAGGTTGATTGCGGAATATAATATGTAAGGTTATGAAAATATTATCGATAGATCAAGTTCGTTCCGCTGACGAATATACTATCCAAAATGAACCGGTTAGTAGTATTAATCTTATGGAACGTGCGGCAAGATATGCTTTTAATTATATTTATAAAAATTATGATCCGCATAATCTTTTCATAATTTTTTGCGGTACTGGAAATAATGGTGGCGATGGTTATGTAATTGCCAGACATTTCAGCAATTTATATGCTAACGTAAAAGTTGTTTCGGTAAATTTTTCAAAAAAATTATCTCCTGATTGTGAATATAATTTGAACAGATTGAGAAAATTGAATCCGACAGTTATTTATGATTATTTCGATGGTTTCTATTTAAATTCATTGACTGCTGATTATTCTGATAACAATGTTATTATTATTGATGCACTTTTCGGATCAGGACTTTCTAAGTCTATAGGAAATGAGTATGATAAAATTATTAATTGGATTAATAATAATGATTTTATAAAAATTTCTATTGATATTCCCTCAGGACTTTTCGGTGATAAATCTTCAAAAAGTAATGAATTGATCGTAAAAGCGAATGAAGTTATAACTTTTCAAACGCCGAAACTCGCTTTGTTTTTACCTGAAAATTATGATTATGTAAATAAATTCAAAATTATTGATATCGAACTTGATAAAAAATATATAGAAAGTTTACATACAGATAACTATATGATTGATATAGATCTGATTAAACCGTTATTGAAATTTCGTAAAAAGTTTGATCATAAAGGAGTTTTCGGACATGCGGCAATTATTGCAGGAGATTATGGAACGATGGGTGCAGCCGTGATGGCATCTAAAGCATGTTTGAGAGCAGGGGCCGGGTTACTCACAAGTATTGTTCCTGAAGTTGGATATAATATTATGCAAACGTCTTTGCCGGAAGCAATGGTAAAAACAGAGCATTTGAATGATACTATTTTAGATATATTTGATGTTATCGGAATTGGTCCCGGAATAGGTACTGATAATTATTCAAAAGAGAAACTATCCATCGTTTTTGATTATTGTAATAATAATCAAAATGCGCCGCAATTAGTTATAGATGCTGATGGATTAAACATTCTGGCCCAAGATAAGTTATTGTTTGATAAATTGCCTAAAAGCAGTATAATAACTCCTCATCCTAAAGAATTTCAAAGACTTTTCGGTAAATTCTCCGATGATTTCACACGTCTGGAAATGCAAAAAGAAATTTCTAAAGAGAAATCAATTTATATTGTATATAAACAAGCTCATACAATAATTACCGATGCGGAAGGTACTGCCTATTTCAACAATACCGGCAATCCCGGAATGGCAACCGGCGGCAGCGGAGATATACTTACCGGAATCATTACAGGTTTGTGTGCAAGAGGTTACAGTGCTATAAATGCTTGCGTTTTGGGTGTTTATCTTCACGGACTTGCCGGTGATATTGCAACATGTAAAATTCATCAGGAAAGTTTAATTGCAAGTGATATTATTGATAATTTGCCTTTAGCTTTTAATGAAATTTATAAGTAATGATTTCAACTCAAAGGATAAATAATTTAGTATTACAAGATTATTTATATATTTGTAAACTTGTCAATATTTACTCGGATTTTATAATATCGTCTTAAAATATTTATCATATTATTTGCAATGAATAGTAATCGCAAAATATTTCTAATCGGATATCCGGGCAGCGGCAAATCGACTTACGCAAAAAAAATAGCTAATTATTTTAATTTACCATGTTTAGATACTGATAAAATTATTGCTCAAAAACTTAATCTGTCAATATCTGAAATATTCAATATTTATGGTGAAGAATATTTTCGAAAATGCGAATCGGAAGTATTGAAATATAGTATTGATGAATTTGAAGGTTTTGTAATGGCAACCGGTGGGGGATTGGCCTGTAATGAAAATAATATTAAAACCATGCTTGATAATGGCATTGTTGTTTATGTTAAAGCTTCGCCGGAGGTTCTTTATAATCGAATTAAAAACTCAAAAACAATACGACCAAATCATGCAAATGATGAAAATCTGTTTGAAAAAATAAATAAAGAACTTGTAGAAAGAGAAAGATTTTATCAGCAGGCAAAATATATTGTAGATTCAAAACGAGGTTGTGAAAAAGAAATTATTTATTTTTGCAATCAGAATAAAACACTAAAATAAATTTTGCAAATCAATTTATTAAGAATCTAAATTTTTAAAAAATCATAAGAATAAATTAGTACCAAACGACATGATTATTTTGGGTCATTACTTAGTGCGGATAAAAATACCAAAATAATATATTAATAAAATTAATGTTTATTAACAACATATAAAAGATAATCAGATGAAAAGAACAATATTATTAATTTTAATCTGTTCGGTTTTATTTTGCGGATGTAATAATAAGAATAATAAAAATGCTGAAAGTAAACCGATTGCAGCAGTAAGTATTATTCCGTTTAAATATTTTGCAGATAAAATTGCCGGTGAATTATGGAATATTATTTCAATTATACCTTCGGGTGCCAACCATACAAGCTATGAACCTACTGCTAAGGAGTTGAAGCAAATTGCAAATGCCGATATTTATTTTGAAACCGCTAATATAGGTTTTGAAGATGCATGGACACGGCGATTTAAAAGTATTGCGCCGGAATGTACTTTCTATAATGTTTCGGAAAATATTGAACTTACCGGTGGACATTATCACGGTGACGAATATCATGGTGCGGATCCGCATTATTGGCTTTCTCCGAAAGATGCGGCGATTATTGCCGAAAATATCACTAATGCTTTTATCAAATCGGATCCGAAAAATAAAGAAATTTATATTGAAAATCTTAACAAACTTAAAGTTGAAATTATGGAAACAGATATTCAGTTAAAAGCTTTATTGGAACCATTAAAAGGTAGTATGTTTTTGATTTATCATCCGGCATTAACTTATTTTGCTAAAGATTACGATTTAGTGCAAATTGCAATTGAAGACCACGGTAAAGAGCCTTCGGCTTCTTATATGGCGAAAATTATTGATATTGCTAAGGAAAATGATATAAAAACAATTTTTTACCAAACGCAATATACCGGGCAAAGTGTGCATACTATTGCTAATGAAATAGGTGCAAAAACAATTTGTTTTGATCCTATGGCGTATAATTGGCCGGAAAATATGCTTTCAATTGCCAATAGTTTAATATCTAATAAATAATAAATGTTAGTTAAATTAAATAATATTTGGGCGAAATACGATAAAGAAATCGTTTTGGAAGATGTAAATCTTACCATAAACAATGGTGATTTTATTGGTGTTATTGGTCCGAACGGAGGTGGGAAAACTACTTTAATAAAAATTATTCTCGGAGTAAAAAAAGCTTATAAAGGAAATATTGAATATACCGGAAACATTAATATAGGATATCTTCCTCAGCAAAATAATATTGATAAAATGTTTCCGGTAAACATTGAAGATGTTGTTTATTCGGGACTAATCAGCGGAGATAATTCAGGTTCAAAAATGAGTTTTAATGCTTTGAAAAAGCAGGCAAAACCAAAATTTGACGACCTGCTTGTTAAAATGAATTTGTACGATATTCGTAAAAAGTCATTGGGTACTTTGTCGGGCGGACAAATTCAGAAGACTTTGCTTTGTCGTGCCTTAATTTCAAATCCGGATTTATTGCTTTTGGATGAACCCAATACATATATTGATAAAGAAAGTGAATTTGAATTATATAATTACTTAAAGAATGAATCAGGGATTAAGGCTTTGCTTTTGGTTTCACATGATTTAGGAACAATCTCATCTTATATTAAATCAATAGCTTGCGTGAATAGAACTTTATTTTATCACGATTCGAATTTGATTACCGAAGATGTCCTTAATTCATACAATTGTCCGATTCAGTTAATTACACATGGCGAAGTTCCTCATTCCGTTTTAAAAGAACATTAATATGCTTGAAATTTTATCATACAAATTTATTATCAATGCGCTTATTATCAGTATTTTTTGTAGTGTGTCAAGTGCGATAATAGGCTCATGGATAGTTGTTAAACGTAAAGTTCTGATTAGCGGCGGTATTACTCATGCTTCATTTGGCGGAATTGGTTTGGCATATTTTCTCGGATTAAATCCGGTGATCGGTAGTGCCGTATTTGCTATTGCTGCAGCTGTGGGAATTGAGTTATCATCACAAAAGAAACTTCTTAGAGAAGATTCCGCAATAGGACTTTTTTGGTCGTTGGGAATGGCTCTCGGAATTATTTTTATTTTTCTAACTCCGGGTTATGCTCCGGATTTAAATGGTTATCTTTTCGGAAATATTCTGACGGTGAGTAATTTCGATATAATAATTTCAGCAATACTTTGTGTTTTATTAGTATTATGGTTTTCATTGAATTACAATAAAATTTTATTTGTTTCATATGATGATGAATTTGCAGCGGCGCGACATGTTAATGTAAAGTTAATCAGTATGATTTTAATGTTATTTACAGCTTTAACAATTGTGGTTAACATTAAGATTTCAGGAATTGTTTTGGTTATTTCCATGCTTTGCGTCGGACAATCGGCAGCCAATCTTTTAACACACAATTTCAAGAAGATAATTATTTACTCATTTATCTTTAATCTTTTTGCATGTATAATGGGGATATTAATTTCTTGGTGGCTGAATATTCCTTCCGGCGCGTCAATAATTTTCGTACTTACAATTATTGCATTGCTTGTTAGATTATTAAAACCTAAAAGAAATTAAAAGATTTGTATTGAACTTTTAATTCATTGAAAAAAATACATTCAAAATTATCGGTTTTGCTATAATTCTAACCTTGAGGATTATAAATTAGAATTACATTCCCAACATTATTATCTCATTGATTGAATCAATATATTCAGATTGTTTGAGAAAAGTTTTACGGCAATTGCAAGCAAGATAATTCCGAAGAACTTTCTGAGTATGTAAATTCCCGATTTGCCGAGAACTCTTTCAACAACAGAAACGTATCTTAAAACAATCCAAACATAAACCATATTTAGTCCTAATGCAATTATAATATTAATCATATGGTATTCGGCACGAAGCGATAGGAGAGTAGTAATAGTTCCGGTGCCGGCTATAAGAGGAAATACGAGCGGGACAATCGTTGCGGATTCCGTTGGTCCTTGGGTTTTGAAAATCTCCACATCAAAAATCATTTCGGCAGCTAAAACAAAAATAATTAATGCCCCAGCTATAGCAAAAGATGAAATATCTACGTGAAACAGTTTCAATAATCCTTCTCCGGCTATTAAAAAAATAATCAAAACAAAAAAAGAAATAATAGAAACCCTCCACGGATGAATTTCTTTTCCCTTGTTTTTCATGTTTATAATAATCGGAATAGAACCGGTAATGTCAATAATTGCAAACAGAACCATAAAGGCACTTAATATTTGCAAAAAATCTATTTTATTGAAAATTTCAAGCATGAGATTGTTGTTTTTTGACGTTGCAAAGATACTAAATAATAGCTAATAACAGACACATAACTATTAATTCTAAAATTTCAACTTCTCAACTACTCTTTCAAGCTGTTCAATCGGGGTTGATGTTGCACCGGAAATACCGATTGATTCGACGTCTTTAAACCAATTTTTGTCAATATCCCTTTCCGATGTAATCAAATATGATTTAGGATTTATGGACTTACATATTGAAAATAAGGATTTTCCGTTCGAGGAATTTTCGCCTGAAACGAAAATTATAACATCATGTTGTTTACAGAAATCTTTCAGGGCGTCAATTCTTTTATGAACCGAAGTGCAGATGCTGTCAATTGCATTTACTTTTATTCCTTTAGCCTTTATCTGCTTGATAATATTATCAAAAGCATCCGGAATCATAGTGGTTTGGCTGTATAATGTTATTTCTTTTAATGTGTCAATATTTTCAATTTGTTCGATTTTATCGAAAACAACAGCATCATTATTAATGTTTCCGATTATTCCTATAATTTCAGGATGAGTTCTTTTTCCGTAAATGTAAATTTTTTCACCGTTTTGATAGGATTGTATTACTTTTTTCTGAAGTTGCTTAACAATCGGACAAGTAGCATCGAGGATTTCATTGTTATTGGATTTTGCAATTAGATATGATTCTTCAGGTTCGCCGTGTGCTCTGAATAATATCGTATTATTCTTTATTTCAGGAAATTCGCCGTGATGAATTATTTTCATTCCTTTATCTTTAAGAGAACGCATTTCCTCGTCATTATGTACAAGCTCACCGAGGCAAAACAATTCACCTTTATCGTCTAAATGCATTTTTGCAATTTTGATGGCATTGGTTACACCGGAACAAAAGCCGGCATTCTTATCGATCGTTATTTTCATATTTATATTTTATGAGTAAAAAACTTGGAAATTATTTCAATATGAATTAAGCGTTTGATAATAACTACTTTGCTTCCAAATTTCCCACATAATAATATTCATCTTTTGTAAAAACAATATTAATCAATTTTAATAAAACGAAATCAGTTAATAACTTCTGTGCTTTATATCTTGATATATTACATAATTTACAAAGTGTGTTTAATGTGATGCTTTCGTTTTGATCCAAATATTTTAGTAATTCGGCTTCGTTTTTTCCATAACTTATTTTAGTCTCAACACTTCTTGTTTGAGCATTCCAAACATCAACCATAACTTTGTTGGCCAGAATATTTTGATCCTTAACTCTTACGTATGCCAACCATTTCCCGTCGGAACTCAATGCTTTGACAGGTTTGTTTTCAACTTCAGGTATGAAAACTTCTATAATTATTTTTCCTTCGACTTTCCATTCCTTTAAAGAAAAGTTGACTTCCGGCTTACAATACATTTTGGCAGCAGCTTCCGCCATATAAATTTCCTCTCCGGTTTGGACTCCCTTTATAGAACCATTATCCTTAACTCCGAGCAAAAGGCTTCCACCGGAAGTATTGGCGAAGGCAGAAAAAGAACGTGCAATCTTCTTGGCATCGGAAATCTCAAACTTGAAATCCTGTTTTTGATTTTCGCCGAGAGCAATGCGCTCCAATATTTCCGGTTTGGTTTTCATTATTGACGGATTTTGACTTCTATAATTTAGTAATTTCTATGTCTGCGGAATTATCTTAAAAATGATTTATAGATTTTAAAATTTAAAGATTCGAAATTGCTTCTCTTTTACTCAAATAATTTTTCATTTTTCTACTTCAAGTAATTGTCAATCAGATTAAATCCACTTTACAAGTTTCAAATCTTGCGGATATGGCATCATCTTATTGTCGGGACGAACTCTTATTGATATATCTAAAATACCGGGAATAAGAATTTGTTCTTTGATATAAAACTCAACACTACTGCCGATTTTTTTACCAACTTTCATTCGCATTAATTTGGAATATGGCTTACTTCTGTCTGTATCTTTTTGTCCGACAATTATTTCAACGGCAATATCTTCAGCAGAAATTCCATTTAATTTCAAAACAACACTTGCTTCAAATTCCTCACCAATTTTATATTTTATAGTGTCAGGTTCAGGGAAATTAACCGATTTCACTTGGATCTGATCCCAATTTCGAATCATATTTTTCTTCCAAGCAGCATAATCGAAAGCATCTTGATAGTTACTGTTTATATAATTATCCGTACGTTTTTCGAGTTTCGAGTAAAAATTATTGAAATAATCATCAGTCATACGTTTCATTGTGTAATGCGGTGATATTTCGGCAAAATTATTTTTAACATATTGAACCCAATTATGAGGAATATTATTTTCGTCACGATCGTAAAACAACCGTGCTATCTTATTTTCAATGATAAGATAAAGAGTTTCAGAATCTAAAATATCCTGATAATGTTGATTTTCATAAGTACGTTCTTCTTTTAAAGCCCAACCGGCATTTTCTCTGTATCCTTCAGCCCACCAACCGTCTAAAACTGATAAGTTAAGAACGCCGTTCATTATGGCTTTCTCGCCACTGGTACCGGAAGCTTCGAGCGGACGGGTGGGAGTGTTCAGCCAAATATCGACTCCTTGAATAATAAGCTTTGCAGTTTCCATATCATAATTTTCAACGAAAACAATTTTGCCTATAAATTCAGGTTTACGTGAAACTTCAATGATTTGTTTTATAAGATCTTGGCCGGCTTTATCCGCCGGATGAGCTTTACCTGAAAAGATAAATTGAACCGGATGTTTTTCCGAATTTATAATTGAATTTAATCTTTCCAAATTTTGAAAGAGAAGGTGAGCCCGTTTGTAAGTTGCAAATCTGCGGGCAAATCCGATAGTTAATTTGTGTGGACTTAATTCGTTTATTGTCTGCAAAATCATAGCCGGACTTTCTTGTCTGCTTGTCATTTCATTTGCAATTCGTTTCCTTAATGATTCGATTAAATCATTTCTCAAAACATTACTTATATCCCAAATCTTTGAATCGTCAACATCGTAAATCTTTTTCCAATAATCCGGATTCGATTGATCGGATAAAAATCCATTGCCGAAAGCTTCAACATGCAGATTACGCCATTTTTCGGCAACCCAAGTCGGATAATGCACGCCATTAGTGACATATCCTATAAACAATTCATTGCTGTAATATCCAGGATACAAATCAAGAAACATTTCTCGTGAAACTCTTCCGTGGATTTTACTGACACCATTTACTTCCTGAGCCGTATTGATAGCCAAAACACTCATAGAAAACTTTTCATTACTGTTCGGATGAATTTTTCCCATGTTAATAAGTTCATTCCAACTTATATTTAATCTTTCGGAATAGTGAGGAATATAAGTTCTCAGGATATCTTCGCTGAACGAATCGTGACCGGCTGGAACGGGAGTGTGGGTGGTAAAAAGGGTAGAGGAGCGCACAATCTCCATCGCTTCGTTGAATTTAAAGTTTTTATCCTTAATAAATTCCCTTAATCTCTCTAAACCTGCAAAGGCGGCGTGACCTTCATTTAAATGATATAATTTCGGATTGATATTCAAACGGCGCAATAACCTGATTCCGCCGATTCCCAGAAGTAATTCCTGCTTAAATCTGTTTTCATTATCTCCGCCGTAAAGTTGATGAGTGACAGCTCTGTCGCTGTCCCAATTATCGGGAATGTCAGTATCCAGAAGGTATAAAGAAACTCTCCCGACATCGGTTCGCCAGATTTTAGCAGTTAAATTTCGTGCCGGTAAAGCTATATTTATTTTAATTAACTCCCCGTTTTCATCGTATAGCGGTTTAATCGGAAGATGAGTAAATCTTTGTGGCGTTACAATTCCAATTTGTTCGCCGTTATGACTTAATGACTGATTGAAATATCCGTATCTGTAAAGTAACCCTATTCCTGTAATATTTTCATTACGGTCACTCATTTCTTTGAGATAATCTCCTGCAAGAATACCGAGTCCGCCGGAATATATTTTCAGAGTATTATGTAGTCCGAATTCCATACTGAAATAAGCAATACTCGTCTTTTTCTCATCCATAGGCACATTGATGTAATCTTCAAAATTCTTATAAACCTTTGCTAAAGTGTTTGTAAATTCCGAATCCGACTCAAGTTTAGAAATTTCTTGAACCGAAAGAGATTCGAATAAAGCGATAGGATTATGATGTAACTCTTCCCAACGTTCGGGATTAATACTTCTGAAAAGCTCTTCGGCTTCGGGGTTCCAGCACCACCAAAGATTCATGCTCAATTTCTTTAAATTTTTCAAAGATTCCGGCATATCTTGTTTTACAAAAACTTTGCGCCAAATCGGAGCTGATTTTTCATCGGATAAAACATTTTGCTCGTGATCTTGTAATTTATCCCGGTAAAGATCTTTCCGAGACAAACTTAAAATCAACGAACTTTCATAAGCTTTATGATAATAATCAATCAGTTTGTCCCATAAAAAATTATTTGAAAGGCTAAAAGCTTCTTTTCTTAGCTCCTCGCGAACAGATATATCTTTATTGATAAAAGATTTGATATTAATTAAAAGGTTATCTTCGGCATCTTTGTAATTGTTATCATCACGATGAAGAACAGTAGCAACTTCACTCATTCCGAAATGCTCGTTAATCCACAAGCCGAAACCAGCCAAATCCGTTGTAATTGTAGGTACACCGAAAACCAAACTTTCAAGAGGAGTATATCCCCACGGTTCGTAGTACGAAGCAAAAACGGTTAAATCGGCACCGGCAAGCAGATCATAATATTTCAAATTAAAAATTCCGTCATTACCGTTCAGATATACAGGAACAAAAATTACTTTAACATTACTGTTTATGTCGTTATTCAAATTAAATCTTGAACATGCATTCAATATAGGATCGTTTTCCGGATTATGAATATAATGAGTTAAATGTTTTTCTGTGACCTCATTCAGACTGTTATTAAAAAGTTTATCGTGCAATTCACTGACGGGTGAAATGCTATTTGCCGGAACTGTGATAAAAGCTAAAGTTTCCTTATTAATCTCCGGATTATTCATTCTTGCAAGTGTTTCCAGAAACATATCAATGCCCTTGTTTCTGAATTCATATCTTCCCGACGTTATTATAATGGGTGTATCTTCCGGAAATTCTTTATTGAACATAGCTTTTGCCACATTTAGCATACACATTCTTGCCGGAATTCGTTTTTCATTACAAAAATCCATGTTCGGCGCCATGGCTCTATCAATTCCGTTTGGAGTAATAATATCGGCTTCACGCCCATATATTGCTTTACATTCTCTGGAAGTAATTTCGCTGACTGTCGTAAGAATATCACAAAGTTCAATGGATAATTTCTCCAAAGAATATTTCGAATTTAAATTGAATTTATGAGCAATTTCATTAGCGTTGATATGATCCAGTTCCTTATACAAAGCCATTTCGTTACCCGCAATGCTTCTGCCTATTATTGTTGCGTGAGTTGTGAAAATAGTTCCTATTTGCGGTAATTTATTTTTTAGATATAAAATTCCCATTCCTGACATCCACTCGTGGAATTGAGCGACAATTGTATCTGAAGCGGAGATGTTGAATTTGTAAAAACTTTCTATAATTTTTGCCGCAGCATAACCGAACATTGCAGGTTCTATATAATCCCACTGACCGGAAATCGAATCTAATTTATACAGTTCCCAGAATTTAGCAAATATTTCATTTTTTTCTTGAAAGTATTGCTTGAAATCAATAAGGATAACAATCGGATTACCCGGAACTTTCCATCTTCCGATTCTGAAAAGTAAACCTTCGTCATGAGCAACGGAAGTCCATGATTTAAAAAGGCTTTCATCAATTTCAAAATCAGGAGTTTGAGAAGTTTCCATCCATACATCCGGACCAATATAAATCTGGTTATCGCCGAATTCGGAATTCAGTAAACTGGATTTAGTTGAGAGAACTGTATAGATTCCTCCGATTTTATTACATATTTCCCAACTAATCTCAAACAGAAAGTCGGGTTTATTATACTTTTCCATAGTTAAAATCGAAATAAAGTTAATTTGCAAAAGTACTAACAATTGAAATTAAAAATAATGAATCAAGAATTAAAAAATGTTATTTATTTGAAACAAAATTATTTTATCATGATTAATAGTCTATGGAAATACGAAATTTCATACAGCATTTCGAAATAAATACTGGTTTTATATATGATATAATAATGCAGTAAACATTTATAAAATAGATGAATCGTTTTATAAATGTATTGAATCTATATATAATAGAATCTTTTCATGTAATTTTCTATTCTCATTTATTAAATTATCTTTGCATAAAAAATGATTTAATATCAACAAAATTTATATCAATATGAAAAAAAATCTTGTATTAATATTTTGCTTTTTATTTATTTCTTTGGTTTCCATTGCAGGTAAATTTATTATGATTCCGGTAGATGAAACTAATAGTTTAAACTCATTGTTTGATAATAAAGATATATGTATTCATTATTATTGTGATGATTTCGTGCTTGCTTCTACGGAAAATTATAATTCGCATGAAATGATTGTTCTTGATCAAAATGCATTTAAAGATTTGGGGTTATATGCGATTGTTTATTGTAATAATGATATGAAAGATGATTATATTGTTGAATCTGCCGAAAACGCTCGGGTTTTGTTTTCCGGAGAAGAATTTTTAATAATGAAACTTTTATCTGAAGATTTTATGCCTGCAAAAAATGACGGAATGGTTATGATTTCTTCTAAAATGAAAGCAAGTTTGCCGAAATCTCTTTTCGATTTTCCTACAATAACGGAGCAAGATGATGATATACTTAATTATATTAATGAAGTATCAATTGAAAGGATGATGACGATAGTACAAAGATTACAAGATTTTCAAACCCGCTATTATCGTAAAGATAGTTCTTTTGCTGCCCAGGATTGGATTATGGCGCAATATGAAGAATTAGATTTGGAGGTTTTCTTACACGATTTTCCATTGAACGGCAGTTCGGATAATGTTATCGCAATTCAGAGAGGTACGGAATTTCCCGACGAGTATGTTGTATGCGGCTGTCATTATGATTCATATTGTTATACATATAGTCATAATATAGCTCCCGGTGCGGATGATAATGCTACCGGTGTTGCGGGAATTTTGGAAACAGCAAGAATATTAAATCAATATGACTTTAGACGTTCAATTATTTATTGTTCATTTTCTGCAGAGGAAGTCGGATTAGTCGGAAGCAGTTATTATGCTGAAAAATGTGCGGATGAAGATATGAATATTGTCGGTTATTTTAATTTGGATATGACGGGTTATTTAACTAACGGTTCGGATATACACATAGATCTTATCTATCCTAATTCCGCACAAATATTAGCCGATTATTATACAAATATTTGTGATGTTTATCTTCCTGATGTGCCTGTAAAAAAGGGAACGCTGCTAAACGGCAATAGCGATCATACTTCATTTAATAATAATGGATATTTAGGTATCTTCCCTTTTGAAGATGCAAACGCGTATAGTCCTTATATTCATTCAATTGCTGATACTATAGGATTAAGTGTCAATAATACCGAACAAATGAAGATATTTACTCAGGCAAATATCGCCAGTGTTGCAACTTTAGCTGCATATAATAGTGAAATACCATCTTTACCATTTGCTGCGCCTGTAAATTGTTTAGCCGAATTTAGCGGTGAAGATTATTATATTATTATTTCTTGGGATGCACCTCAAGAAAATACTCCGTTAGGATATAATGTTTATAGAGAGGGAGTTAAGATAAATCAACAAATAATTTCCGGTTTATTGTATTTTGAAGCTGTTACCGATAACGAAGAGTATTGTTACCAGGTAAAGGCAATCTATCATAATAATAATGAAAGTGAGTTTAGTAATATTTCTTGCGCCTTTGTTCCGACAGGAATTGATGATATGAATGTTAAGCCAGTAATATATCCTAATCCGGCGAATGACAAAATATATATTAATGGAGATTATCTAAATCAGCAAGTTGATATTTATGATATAAATGGTAAATTGATGAATAGCATAAGAATCAATTCTAATATTACTGAAATTAATATTTCTGACCTACCAAAAGGTTTATATTTAATTAATATTTCTAATAAGTTTATAGGGAAATTCGTAAAGAATTAAGAGGTAAAAAAATATCTTTCTAAATAGTCTGATAATTTTATAGTTAATATTAAATTTACAAGTTGATATTATCGCCTTCCATTGAATAATATTCCAATATTTTTAACCTAAAGATAAAATCGTATTTTGCTTGAACTTCTTCGGAGAGTGCGGTTTGATATCTTAATCGAGCCTCATTGAATTCATAACGATTGGATGCTCCGTTAAAATACTTTATTTCTTCATATTGATATGATATGTTTGTTGCCGTAACAGCCTGTTGTGACGCAAAATAATTGTCTCTTGATGCAATTGCATTATAATATGCCTGTTGAATTTCTTTGATGTAATTATGTTTTATTTCTTCAAGGGATTGTTCGTACTGAGCTAATTGTATTCTTGATAGTTGAACATTACCGGATGTTCTCATCTTATTGAAGATAGGGATATTTAATGATAAACTTACCATACCTCTGGAATTTGCATCTAATTGTCTTCCGAATGGTGAATTGATAATATCATTTTCTGAAAAAATATAATAATATCCTGTTCCATAACTTGCTGATAAAGATAAGGATGGGTAGTATGCCGATTTACTAACCTTAATATCCCTTTTACTTTTTTCAATTCTGGTTGCAGCAGCTTTAATACCGGGACGAATTTGTAGCGCTTTATTTAGAATATCCTGTAAATCCAGCTGAACTTCAATAAGATAGTCTATATTGTCTTCTGCGGGCAATGCTACTTTGAACGAATTTACATCAGTGAAGTTCATTAGCTGGGCTAAATCTAACTTTGCAAGATTGAAATTGTTATTAGCCTTTGTAATGTTTACAACATCAGTGGCTAAAGTAGCTTTTGCATCATAAAGATCAGAATCGGATGTTTTTCCGCCTTCAACAAGTATTTGTACTCTATTAACTTGATCCTCTGAAATAGTTTTCTGTTCTTCAGCTAATTTGAGAATTTCGTTAGATAAAATTACTTGAAGATAATAAGCAGTAATATTTAATGAGATGTTTTCTTTTGCCTGCTCTAAATCATGTAGAGCTGCCTGTACATTAAGTTTATCCGATGCTTTTTGATGATATACTCTTAATCCTTCGAATAAGGGCATTTGTAAACCGATTCCGAGTGAAGTCGAAGACTGCGATTGATCGCCTATTGTATTATCGGAAAGTGTTGCTCTGCCGAAATCAAAGTTTTGACCGACTTGGGCACTTATACTTGGTAATATACTTTTTGAAGTTGTATTTAAATTAACTTTTCTTGCTTCTAATTCGAGAATACTCTCTTTTATTTTGTAACTGTTTTCTAATCCGTAATTAATACAATCTTCCAATGTCCACTGCGTTTGAGCATAACAAACAATGCCGATTATACTTGATAATATCACTAAAGCTAACTTTTTCATCTGTAATTTTTTTATTAATTTATTCTGTCTCCAAATTTAATTCCAAGCTTTAAAAAACTCTATTATAATCAAAAAGATATTACACGGTTAATAAAGTTTATTTACCTGAAATTATTTTGCCTCTAACTTTGTAAGTTGAATCAATTCCATCAATTATTTCAATGAATATTCCGTCGGAGATGCCTGTTGTAACAGCAGTTTTAGTATAATTTTGCTCACTCTCCTTAATTGTATCCAAGACATAAACAAAAGTACTATCGTTTAAGAACTCAATTGTACTTTCGGGCAATGAGAAAACATTTTCTTTATTTGCCGTAATAATTTCACCATTGGCACTATATCCCGAGCGAATAAAAAGATTTTCAATATTATTTACAGCGGCTTTTATTTCAAATGTTGTAGCTCCGTTAGTTAATACGCCTTTAGGCGAAATATATTCTAATATTGCCGAACATCTCTCATCTTGCATTGCACCGATTATCAAATTAAGCGGAAAACCTTCTTTTACTTTACCGACATCGGTTTCGTCAATCTTTCCGATGAAAATAAGATCAGACATATCGGCGATAGTTGCAATAGTTGTTCCTTCATTGAAATTATTTGTTTGAATAACGGAATTTCCTACTTTTACAGGAACATCCAATATCATTCCGGAAATTGTAGATTTTATTAAAGTATTGCTGTATTCTTTTGTGCTTTTAGACATACCTTCTTTAATAATATCAATATTTTCTTCGGCAATACTGACTTCTTCTAAAGCTTGCAAATATGCTGCATAAGCTGTTTCAAATAACTCTTTGGACATAACGCCGCTTTCATGCAACTGTTTTGTTCTTTCGTATTCTTGCGTTGTCTTATCAAGACTAATATTTGCAACTTTTAACCTTGATTCGGCGCTGCTGAGTTGAGAAATATCAGGTACAACTTTCACTTTTGCAATTACTTCACCTTCTTTTATCATTTGTCCGGGCTCTTTGTAAAGATCAGTAATAATGCCGGAAATTTGCGGTTTAATAAGAATCTCATTCCTCGGCTCAATAGTACCGTTAATTATTATCTTTTTTGAAATATCACGTCTTTCAGGTACAACAACCTCATAATTGACGGGTTTGCTTTTAGATTTATTCCAAAGATAAACCAGCGTGCCTATAACAGCAGCTCCCAGCAAAACAAACAGCAAGATTTTAAAAAACTTTTTCATTATATAAGATTTAGTTTAAGGTTCTGAGTTTTGAATCAAATTTCTAAAATTACAGAGTTGCATGATTTACATATTTGAAAATTCCGCATCAGAAACACTTTTATTGTTATTTAATATTTATTTTTTGTTTTAAATTTTTATTCGATTTATTCATCTCTCAGAGCATCAATAGCTTTGATTTGCATTGCATTTTTTGCAGGCAGAAATCCGGCAAAAAGTCCTGATATTAATAATATTACAAAAGAAATTATTGCAAGGTTAAATGATATCTGCGGATTACCAAACATATTATCCGGCGAAGCGTTGGCTGAAACTATCGCATTTACTCCCGCCAGAGTTAATACGGCAATAAACAATCCTACAAATCCCGAAATAAATGTAAGTACAATACTTTCTCCTATAATTTGATTCATTATTGATTTTGGTTTCGCTCCGATTGCCCGCCTGATTCCAATTTCACTTGTCCTCTCTTTAACCGAAACTAACATTATATTACTAATTCCGATCACTCCGGCTAAAAGTGTACCCATTCCTACAATCCAAATCAAAATATCAATACCTAAGAATAAGGATTTAAATGAATTAAATACTTCGGCAATATTAAAAGCAAAAATAGCTTCGTCATCATTCGGTGCAATATTATGTTTTACTTTTAATAATGTTGATATTTTTTTATTTACAATCTCTGCATCCACATCATCATATGCAGATAAAGCAATCATGTCTATACCTTGCCCGTAATTATATATTTGTTGTACGGTAGTATATGGTAACATAATGGTTCTGTTAAGGTTTCCATTAATATTTATGTAATCGGAACCAAGCATAACCCCAATAACTTGAAAATAAGTGCCATCTATCGATACTAATTCCCCAACAGCATTTTCACCTTCATCAAAAAATTGTTCATAAATATTTTTGCCGATAATACATACCTTTCTCTTCTCTTTAATATCAATCGGATTAATATTTCTACCTTGTAACAATGTATATGATTCTATTTTTATATAAGTATCGTCAACACCTCTTATTGCGAAGGCCGTACTGTTTTCTTTTCTTGTAAAAGTGGCATTTCTACCGAACACCAATCCGGAAATATATTTAACTTCAGGAACATTATCTTTTATCATTTCTATATCGCTCGGCTGCATTTCCCAATACCTTCCTTCGTTGAAACCTTTGTATTCAACAGTTGTTAAATTGGGATACATAAAAATCGAATTATGCGGAACATTATCAAGGCTATCCATTATGCCGTTTTTAAATCCCGAACCTATTCCCGACATTACAATAAACATAAACAATCCCCAACCTACACCGAAGCCGGTAAGAATACTTCTAACTTTATTGCGGCTAATTGATTGCCAGATTTCTTTATATTTGTCTAAATCAAACATTTATTCGTATCTTAATGCTTCTATGGGTTTAATTTTAGCTGCTTTTCTTGCTGGAAAGTATCCGGCAAGAACGCCGGCAATTATTAATACAATCGTAGCAGCAATAATAATATTCAAATCAACGGTTGCATCTTTAAAAACTACCATATCTCCGCCTCCCGAATTCAATAACTTATTTGCTATTTCCGAAATTAATATTCCGAAGAACATTCCGATATATCCGAACATTCCGGTAACAATTAGTGATTCAATAACAATTAATCTTGTAATAGAGCGTGGTTTTGCTCCGATGGCTTTTCGTATGCCAAATTCCTTCGTACGTTCGCGGACAGTAATCAGCATTATATTACTAACTCCAACGATACCGGCAATCAACGTACCGATACCGATTATCCAAATGAAAGTAGAAATAGCACTGAACATACCTTGAGTTTGTAAATAATCTTGTAATTGGTTCCAAATTCCTATAGCCCTTCTGTCGTCAGGATGTATAGTTTTCTTTACATTTAACCGTTGACGTAATTTTTTGGTAAAATCATCGTTCGCTTCTTGCGTATTCAATCCGTTTACAGTACAATAAAACTCTTCTATCTCATTTGTATTTGAGTAAATAGCTTTCGCCGTTGAAAAGGGGATAAAAACAGAATTTCGCCAACTATTTCTATTATTTGCATATTCACCTATTACCAAATAATTAATTTCTTCAATAGTAATATATTTTCCGACTGAAGACATGTCATCGGGAAAAAGAAATCGTGCTTCCTTTTCCGATATTATAGCAACTTTTCTATTTTCTTTTATGTCTAACGGATTGAAGTATCTTCCCGTACGCAAATTTAGATTCTCAATTTTCAGATAATCCGTTGTAACAGCCATTATACTTGCTTTACGATTTTTCTTGCCGTTGCTGTATGTTTTATAACCGACATCATAAGATGGAATTACTTTGTCAATCTCGGGAAAACTATTAGCTAAAAGTAAAGAATCCGTATTGTCGAGGATTATTCTTCTGTTTTCGGCATAACCTTTATAAGGTATGGTAGTTCGCCATGCCCAAACATTTATTTTGTTAACGTCCTGGTTGGCAAAATTCGAGGTTACGCCGTTTTTTAATCCGTTTCCGGCAGATAGTAATACTATGAGCATGAAGATTCCCCACGAAATAGAGAAACCCGTCAATGCAGTACGAAGCTTATTCTGCTTCAACGAATTGCCTATCTCACCGAAAATTCCGAAATTCATTTTAATATTTAGTTTTTAATTATTTTATTGTTGATTGTATGATTCCGTTTCAATGCTTCGAATCTTGGATTGCATTTTGAGACTTAGTACTTCTATGTTTTTTTCTTTCATCTTATCTTTCATTTCTAAATTACTCAATAATCCCGTCTTTTATTCGGATAATCCGTTGTGTTGCTTCCGCAACCATCTGCTCGTGTGTAACAATTACCAAAGTCATTCCTTCTCGATTAACATCTTTGAATAATTCTATCATTTCTATGGAAGTTTGACTGTCGAGCGCGCCTGTCGGTTCATCGGCAAGAATAATTTTAGGTTTTGTAATTAATGCCCTGGCTGTTGCAACACGCTGTTTTTGTCCGCCGCTCATTTGATTTGGAAAGTGATCAGCCCATTCTTTCAAACCCATTCTATCCAGATATTCCATAGCAATTTTATTACGTTTTCTTCTTGAAATATTTTGGTAATATAAAGGGAGAGCAACATTTTCAAGGGCAGTTTTAAAAGGGATGAGATTAAACGATTGAAAAATGAAACCAATCATTTTATTGCGGTATTCCGCAGATTTAGTTTCGCTTAAATCTTTAATTAAAACTCCGTTTAAATGATAAGAACCTTCGTCGTAATTATCAAGAATACCTATTATATTCAACAAAGTTGATTTTCCTGAACCGGAAGAACCCATGATTGCAACCATTTCACCGGTCTCAATTTCCAGATTAATACCTTTTAAAACATGCAACGGAGAGGCACCGAAATAGGTTTTGTGTATACCATGGAGTTTTATCATATTGGTTTTTTATTAATTTAACGTATTTATGACGCATAATATTAATGTCGGTTACAAATTTACTCTATTTTTTTATTTATAAGGTTGAAAGTATTATGGAGCTAAAGTCGGAAGAGTTTCTTTATGTCTCTGAAATATTTATAATTATTAAACTTGAAAATGAATTTGTTAAAAAATAGATTTGAAATGTAAAATGTAATTGGTATTTTCATGGCGGTTAAAATCCGACAATATTATATCAAAATTCTGAAACTTTTAGAATGAAATTAACCGTAAAAAATTAAGTAGGAAGAGATTATAAAGAATCATCTTTTTGTGTTCGTAAAACATTTGAAATGTCCGAAGAATACCATCGGCATAAAACCGATTAAAAGTAATTTTCATTTCAACTTAGAAAGTGAAATATAAATTAAATCAGTAGAATAATTAGGCTTATTAATATAAAATGTATTTGAACGCTATCCAACGAAAAATAAATCCGCTTCAAACCGAAGGGATATATTTAAGATTATCGATGTTAGTGGTAAAACGTAAATTATTCGTCTCGCTGCAAAAAAAAAATGTTGTTATCTGTCGGATTTACAGCTTGTTGTGTAAATTAAAAAAACAATAAAAGTTTATTTTTAATATGACCGGAAATAATATTTATACTTGATGAATGTAAATTCTATTTTGACTTTTCTTTTTTTAATCTTTCGGTAAGTAAAGGGATGATTTGATTTACATCACCTACAATTCCTAAATCGGCACTCTGAAAAATTGGTGCAAATTTATCTTTATTGACGGCAATGATATAATCCGATTCTTCCATTCCGGCTAAATGCTGAATTGCTCCTGAGATTCCAAAAGCGAAATAAACATCCGGGCGAACTGTTTTTCCTGTTTGTCCTACTTGACGGTCATGGGAAATATGTCCCGCATCAACCATCGCACGTGATGAAGAAACTTCAGCATTAATAGTATCGGCTAAATCATATAGCTTTTTAAAACCTTCTGTATTACCAACGCCACGACCGCCGGAAACTAATATTCTGGCTTCTGTAATATCAACAAGATTTTTTTGCTCTTTAACGGTTTTAAGAATTTTTACTTTAAATTTTGAAGAATCGAAATTAACTTTTAGATCTTCAATATTTCCTTTGCGCGAATCGTCTTTATGACCTTTCAACATAACACCAGGACGAACTGTGGACATTTGCGGACGATGTTCTTTACAAACAATGGTTGCCATTAAATTTCCTCCGAAAGCAGGGCGGGTCATCAATAAATCACCTTCTTCGGAAATTTCCAAACCGGTACAATCCGCTGTTAATCCGGTTTCTACTCGAGCAGAAATTCTTGGTCCCAAATCACGGCCGATAGTTGTTGCTCCGATCAGTAGAATAGATGGATTCTTTTCATTTATAATTTTAACTATTGCCTGCGTATAAGGTTCTGTATTATATTGAGCTAACTCAGGCGCATCAATACAAATAACTGTATCGGCGCCGTAAGAGATTAATTCTTGTGCTTTATCTTTTATCTGATGCCCCAGAAACATTGCATACACTTTTTCATTTAGTTTTTCTGCAAGCTCATGCGCTTTATGCAATAACTCCAAAGCTACATTTTGAATAACACCTTCGCGTTGTTCCACGAAAACGTAAATATCTTTATATTGAGATTTATCCATTTTTTCCGGTTTTATAAAATTAAATAATAAATTTTTCTTTTAGCTTATCGACAATAATATCTACAGCTTCTTTAGCATCAACTTCATAAACTTGTCCTGCCGATTTCGCACCTTTACTAAAGGATTTAACAACGCGAGTAGGAGAGCCCTTTAATCCGAGTTTTTTCTCGTCAACATTTATATTATCGAAACCCCATATTTCAACTTCTTTTTTATATGCATTAACGATTCCGCTAACTGACATATAGCGCGGTTTGTTTGCCGAAGATAGGACAGTAATAACAAAGGGAGAATCAACTTCCATCATTTGATATCCATCTTCGGTAGCTTTCTTAATTGTGAATGTTCCGGGTTCTTTATATTCTAAATTTTCTGCGTAAGTAACTTGAGCCAAATCGAGATGTTCCGCAATTTGTGGTCCTACTTGAGCAGTATCGCCGTCGATTGCTTGGCGACCTGTTATTATAAGATCGTATTCCAACATTTTCAGAGCACCGGCAATAGCATTAGAAGTAGCAAGAGTATCGGCACCAGCGAATTTACGATCGGTCAAAAGAATTGCGCGATCGGCACCCATTGCGAAAGCTTCTCTCAGCATTACATCAGCTTGAGCGGGTCCCATTGTTATTACAGTAATATTAGCTCCGTATTTGTCTTTTAACCCTAAAGCCATTTCCAAACCGCTTTTGTCATCCGGATTCATTATGCTCGGCACACCTTCACGAATCATGGTGCCGGTTTCCGGATTTAATTTTATTTCCGTTGTATCCGGTACTTGTTTAATACAAACAATTATATTCATTATATTATTTATTTCTTTGTTAATAAATTATTTAAGTAAATTTGCTGAAATTACCATACGTTGAACTTCGGAAGTTCCTTCGTAAATCTCTGTGATTTTAGCATCGCGCATCATACGCTCAACCGGATATTCGCGCGTGTATCCGTAACCTCCATGAAATTGAACAGCTTTTGTTGTAACTTCCATAGCTGTTTCCGAAGCAAATAATTTTGCTCTTGCAGCATCTACGGAATATGGCACGCCTAAATCTTTTCTGAAAGCTGCCACTCGAATTAAAAGACGCGCAGCTTCAATTTTTGTATCTAAATCTGCCAACTGAAATTGTGTATTCTGAAATTGACTTATAGTTCTGCCGAATTGTTTACGTTCTTTTACGTATTTTACAGTTTCGTCAATGGCTCCTTGTGCAATGCCCAAAGCTTGAGCTGCAATGCCGATACGACCACCGTCGAGAGTTTTCATAGCAATACCGAATCCGCCGCCTAATTTACCTAATAGATTTTCTTTTGGTATTCTGCAATTTTCAAAAATCAATTCGCATGTTGCCGAACCTCTAATTCCCATTTTCTTTTCTTTTTTTCCAAAAGAGAAACCCGGTGTGTCGCGTTCAACTATAAATGCCGATATACCTCTTGTTCCCATAGATTTATCAGTCATAGCCATTACAACATACACATGAGAATAGAAAGCATTAGTAATAAATATCTTACTTCCATTAAGAATGTATTCATCACCATCTAAAACAGCAGTAGTTTGTTGAGCCGAAGAATCCGTACCGGCATTCGGTTCTGTTAATCCGAAAGCTCCGAGCCATTCTCCGGAACAAAGTTTGGGTAAATATTTACGTTTTTGTTCTTCTGTGCCGTGTTCGTATATCGGAGCAACACAGAGTGATGTATGAGCGGAAACAATTACACCGGTAGTTGCGCAAACTTTAGATAATTCTTCCACAGCCATGGAATACAAAATATTATCTCCACCTGCGCCGCCATATTCTATAGGGAAAGGTATTCCCATAATACCTAATTTAGCCATTTTTTTGACAGTTTCTTCAGGAAAACGTTCTTCCTCATCAACTTCTGCTGCCAAAGGTTTTACTTCTTTTTCTGCAAATTCTCTTATCATTTGCAAAAACAAAGTTTGTTCTTTAGTTAAAGAAAAATCCATATTATAATATTTATTTAATTAATTATCAAGAAAGTTTAATGATTTCGTTTCGATAAAGTAATCGAAAGTTACAAATTTAGGTGCAAAGATAAATATTATCTCATTAAAACCATGCTATTGAAATGAAAATTTTGTTTTGAAGTATATTCTATCAAAATATATGAAATGTCCTTTGTTGCACTAAATCTTCTAAATAGCTTTTTTATTTCAATATAAATTAAAAGAAAAATCTAAAAGGATTGATTATTGCTGTTCATAAAAAGAAGAATTGATATTTGTAATTTTTTAACTATGTTTAAAATAGAAATTATTTACTATAATATTAATTAAGAAAAATTATACTTTCCAACAGGATAAATTCTAAAAATTCAACTAATTTTGCCGTAAAATCAAAATTGAAAGAATGAATAAATTTTAAATAATTACTTAACAATTAATACAACTACATTATGAAGACAAAAAACGAAACAGAACACCCGCATAAACTTAGTACAGTTGAAAGAAATGAATTAAAGGATTCTGATTTCGGCATACCGGAAACAAGAGAATTTCCAATGCCTGATGGTGTACATGTACATGCTGCCGAAGCATATTTTCGATATGCCCCAGAAGATAAAAAAGCGTTATTGGCACATAGAATATTACTAAAAGCAAAAGAGTTTGGTGTGGATATTGAAAGTCAGACTATTTTAGAATGGGCCGCGAAATATAAATAATAACACTATAATTTAATTTAAAATATCGAATTAATTGATTCGGTATTTATTTTGTAAATACGTATAAATAAGTATTTTAATATATGGATAATAAACCATAACTTTAACTTATTTTTTTTGATTATTGTTTTGGAATTGTAATTTTTTTATTATATAAATCTAAAAATTTTTGAACATGAAAGCAGATAAATTAATTAAACTCGCTTATAGCCGAAATAATCCTTCGGTTACAATTACATTGAATACTCATAGAACACATCCCGATAATTTACAAGATGAGATCTTACTTAAAAAACTTTTAAAACAAGCCGAGAAATATCTTATTAGTGAATATGATAAGAGGGAAATTGCTCCATTGCTGCAAAAAGTTAACGCTTTAGCCGGTAAAATTAATCGTAATTATAATCTTGATAGTATGCATATATTTCTTTCAAATGATGTTGAAGAAGTTATACGGTTACCATATTCAACTATGGGAAATACTGTAGAGATAAGAGATAGCTTTAATATTAGACCATTGATCAGAGCTTACAACAGAACTGAGGAATATTTGATTTTACTTCTATCACAAGGGGGAACATTTTTATATCGTGCAATCAATGATAAAATTGTAGATGAAATCAATAGCGAAGGTTTTCCTTTTGCTGCTAATCCTCATATCGTTACCGATACGGAAAAACGAAGTGATGCCGCTTTGATGGATAATATGGTAAAGGAATATTTTAATAAGGTTGATAAGGCTTTAGTTAAAATTTGTAATGAAACGGATCTTTTATGTCTTGTTATTTGTACTGAAGATAATTTTAGTAGATTAATGCAAGTAGCGGATAAAAAGAAGAAATATCTTGGTTATGCTCCTGTAAATTATAATGATACTTCTGTTAGTACTTTAGCAAAACAAGGTTATAAAGCTATAAATGATTATCAATATAATATTAGAACAAAAGCAATTGAGGAAATGGAAGATGCTATATCTCACGGAAATGTTCTAACCGATTTACAAGAAATTTATCAGGCGGCGATAGCCGGAAAAGGCGATCTGCTGATAATTAGCAATGATTTTGTACAACCGGTTGTAATGACAGGCGAAAAAACTTTTGATGTTGTTACAGATAAAAATACTCCGGGCATAATTGACGATATTATCGGTACTATTGCATGGGAAGTTTTGTCTAAGAATGGGCGAGTGTTTTTTACAGTTCAAGAACAACTGAAAAAAATAGGAGAAATTGCTTTGAAGGTGAGAAGTTAATTTTTAGTTTTGAGACATACTAAGATTCAAATAATTAATTTAAGTACGCAAAAACATAAACAATAATTATGTCTATAGCGTACTTAAATTAATCTCTGAACTATAACAATTTAAGTTTTTAATTGTCTAAATACATGAAATTCCCGTTAAGATCGAAATATAATTCAAAATCTCGCCAGTTTTTTTCTATATCAATTTTGTAATAATTATACTTTTTCTCAATTTCGTAAATTGATGCATTTTTATAATTAGTATTAATATAGGTAGATATACCTTGAGGTAGTAACTGCATTACGGATTCCGGTATAGCCAGATTGTTATCATCATCGCCATCAACTTCAATCCAGTTGTCATTACTGTCGAATACGATTTTGTAATTTTTCCTGTTACCGTTTTTTAAGTAAATTTCCTTCTGCAATTGTCCGTCATCATAATCATTCTTTACAAAAACAATTGTGTATGCAGGAAAATGCGTTTGAACAAAATCTTCAATGTTTTTAGTAACTGTTTCATTGTAGATTGGGGAGTCTGGTGTTATTAGATTACCATCATCAACCGGAAAAAACGTGTTGTTTTCGGGATCACATGCTAAAAACGACATTGGAATTAATGTCATTAATACGATTAAAATTTTCTGTTTCATTGTAATTATTTTTTAGTTATCAATATCAATTAATTTATACTTAGAGTCGAATTTCAGACTTAATCCGTTTTGAAGATCAATTTCACTGCGACCACGGCTATCTTTTTCAATCTTGAAAATATTATTGTTGGGATAATTATTAAGTATGAAATTCTTAATTTCAATAGGGATAAGTTGTTCCGGTAATTGAGTATGCTTACAATCAATTTCTTTCCATTCGCCTCTTCGGTTAAATTCAATCTTATTTCCGTTGGTGAATATTACTTCATATGATTTATCAAGAATATCACAATCCATTTTTACCAGTGCAATTGTTTGCCCGGAGAAATACGCGTTAACAAACTGTTGCGATTGAGCTGGCAATTCTTCGAACGATATCGCTTTGTCATCTGATGCTTTTGCCGTGATTTGTACCGTCAGAAGGCAGCACATTATGATTAAAATCTTTTTCAAAACATTATATTTAAAATACAATGCAAAGATTAGGGGCAAAACTGAAAAATTTTTGAAATAATGTGTAAATTCCGATTAATTTTTATTTTTCAATAAGATTTTATTGAAGAACAATCTCAAAGCAATGTAAATTGTCATTGAAATAATAATTGATATTTAGATTTTCGATATCACAAATAGATTTAACTAATGAAAGTCCTAAACCTGCCGAGTTTTCTTTTTTCTCTTCCTGATAAAATCTTTCGAAAATAAGTTTAGGGTTAAGTGCAAAATCTTGTCCGGTATTTTTGAAAATCAGTTTTGAAGAAGTAATTTCAATAAATATCTTTCCATTTTCAATATTATGTATGTAAGCATTCTTGATAAGGTTATTAATAAGAATAGAAGCTAAGGTTTCATTTATTTTAATTTTGAATATTCCGGTTTCTTTTATTTCGGCGCTGATATTTAAATGAGAATATGCTTCTTTATAATCTTGAATAAATTTTTTGATGATATTATTTAATTCAATAACTGTTTTCTCAATGAATTGCCGGTTATCAATTTTAGAAAGCAGGAGTAGTGTTTTATTAAGTTTTGTGATGTATTCTAAAGTCTGATAAGTTTTTACCAATTCGTTCAATTGATTTTCTGACAAGGTTTCGTCTTCCATTAAAATTTCCAAACGATTACGGCAAACGGCCAGAGGAGTTTGAATCTCATGCGAAGCATTTCCTATAAATTGTTTTTGCTCCTCAAAAACTTCTTCTGCACGTTTCATATTGCGAATAGCCGCTTCATTAAGTTTTTTAAATTCGATTATATCGGTTTTGTTTTGTAAATCGATATTCTTCATGCCTATATTATATTCGTCTAACCAGGAAAGAAGTTTATGTAACGGACGCGTACTCTGTTTATACACCCAGAAATTAACGGTAATAATTATAAGAAGAAGTCCGAAATATAAGAAAACAATCCAGAAAAGTATTGCTTCTTTTAAATCTTTCTTTTCAATTGTTGGGGTTAAAACAACTAATTCATAATACTTTCCGTTCCCGTCTTTATATATTGTAGTAAGGATTCTTGCCGGCTCTGTTTCTTGCTTCAAAGGAATATAAACCATTGAATCTATATAACTGATATGGGGCTTACCAAGTGCATACTCGGTTGTAACTTCAGATAAATAATATTGATTATTGGTATTATTACTTTTTGAGGAAACTTCTTCTCCAGCGAGAAATTGCATCATAATTTGTTCGGAGTAATCCTCCAGATAATCGTCGGTTTCGTCATTAACCTCATCAATCATTGCAAAATAAAAAAAAGCAGCCCAAAAAGTCAGTACAATACTGAGAACAATGGAAATTCTAATAATTATGTGATATATTAATTTCATATTGAATTATTCGACTATTAATTTATATCCGATGCCGTAAACCGCTTTGATTTCTATATTTGCGCCGGCTTCTTTCAACTTTTTTCTTAAATTCTTAATTTGTGCATAAATAAAATCGAAATTATCAACCTGGTCGATATGGTCGCCCCAAACAGATTCTGCCATAATGTTCTTGTTGATAAGCCGGTTGCATCTATTAGCAAAATAAAGAAGAATATCATACTCCTTTCTATTCAAATCCAGCTCTTTATTATTAACGAGAACTTTAAATTCTTCCGGAAATATTTTCATGTTTCCGAGTTCAATAGAGTTTTCACCGTTGTTTTGTTTTCTGCGTATAACGCTTTTTATTCTGGCGATAAGTTCGGCTAAATGAAATGGTTTCGCAAGATAATCGTCTGCACCGAGTTCAAGTCCGTGAATTTTATCCTCCAAAGAATCTTTAGCTGAAATAATTATTACGCTATCTCTTTTGTGCTTTCTTTTTAATTCTTCGAGTAACGACAATCCGTTACCGCCCGGAAGCATAATATCAAGCAAAATGCAATCGTAATTATACATTTCAATCTTATCCATTGCCATATTATAATCTGAAGCACATTCAATTATATAGCGTTCTTTTTCCAAAGATTGTTTGATAAGTTCTTGTAACGACGGCTCGTCTTCTATTACTAATATTTTCATTTTATTATTTGAGTGTAAAGCAAATCTACATTTTTTATATTGCGGTTTAAAGGTTTGATTTCTATTGATATTCCAACAGAAGTATGTTTGTAAAGATCATTGATTTTGAAATCATCATAATAGTTTTATAAATCTTTTTTGAGATTAAAATCAATTTAATAAGTTGACAAAAATATTATTTAATCCTGAAAAAAGTCTGAATAAAATTAATAATAAACAAAAGATTGATATAATAATTCTACAGATTTATCCAATGTTACTTTCGAAATGAAAATAATTTTGTTAAATCTTATTTCTATTAAATAGAATTCAAGGTTCTAATCTTCACATTTTCAATTGTTCACTAAAACTTAATTTCCAAAATTACTTCGTACGGCTTTCCATAATTCATTATGTTGCAATTTTTATTTTTTGCTTGATCGCATAGCTTTGACTGATTTTATATTCTTATCGTTTGAGAACTTTCTGTACTCATTTGTTTCACAGCCAAACAGAGCTATTTTTCCTTCTTCGTTGTGGTGAATGCCCCAGCCGTATCTTTTAGTTAATGGCGAAGCACGGAAACAAGCCTGTCCTTTAGAGAAAAAATACTCGCGCGCTTCTTTGATTTCTTCTTCTGAAATTTTATTTTTGTTTGCAAATACGTGAAAAATAATATCATCGGAAGTAAATATGTAGGGGTTTTCACTAATCAGCTCAAACTGTATATTTGCCGATGACTTTTTATTGTCTTTCACTGGAGGAATTTCTCCTTTAGTAACAGGACAGTCTTCGGCAACTTCAATGAAAGTGTTTTTGTAATTTGTAGTATGTGTTTTCATTTTAAGTTAATATGCATTATTGTTAAAGAATTTACAACAGTATGTTTTAAATATTGTGTCTTTTCAATTGTTGTTTAATGATTTCCGGAGTGTTTTTTTTATATTTTTTTTGTTTCCAAATTAATTTATCATTTTGATATAAATAGTATTTAGGAAAAATTTTAGATTTAAAATATTTACAATCATTTCCATCTATAAAAGTAAAATAATCTGCATATTTAGAATGAAATTCTTCATATTGTTCTTTTGTGCCGTGATTTACAACAATGATATTTAATTTCTCATCAAGTTGTAATAATTGTTCTAAACCATAATAGCTATATCCGCATCCTGCTCCGGCAACCATAACTAATGTAAAATCAGTATCTTCAACAATATGTTCGGAAATCTTTTCACAATTTGAAAAATCAGGTAATTTTTTTTGTGAGTAAACATTTAGAGTTATCAAGGTAAATAAAAATAAAACCACAAAATATTTTATTTGTATATTATTTTCGTTATTTCTCATTCGGCAATTTTTTTTATTAGCATTAAGAAATCATCCATTCCGTCAAGCGAATGTTTGTAATTTTCTTCCGTAGAATATCCTTTTTGAGTCCAAGTAAACTCAGTTTGATTATCAGCAACTTCTTTCAGTTCATAAGTTACAATAGAATAATTTTCGGGTTTATCTTCCAAACCGGAAAAAATGCTCCAATAACTATAACTCAACTTTTTATTTTTGATATTTTCAAGAACAGTTCCATGATCTTGATACTTATGTCCGTTGTAGTTTCCACTGAAGGTGACTTTTTTTCCGGGTTCCCAAGTGGTTAAAGTTTCCGTTCCGTACAAATATTCTTTAATTCGTTCGGGATTAGTCAATACATTCCAAATTTTATCGGGAGTTGTATTGATAATTATTGATTTCGATACAATTAAATCATTTCGCATAATATAATTTTTTTATTTAAATATTCAAAAGGCAAAAAATTTCAAAGAGTAATGGTATTTGATTCAGGTTAACATATTTAATCCTTCAGCGATGGAATTTACAAAGACAATATGCTTATTTTTATTGCTTTCATTTATAAAAGCGGTAACACTTTTACCTGTATATTTAGAAAAATCGCCAATTATGGCTAAGCGGATGCGATAGTTAGAAAATTTTTGAAGTATTTCACCTGCAATTCCGTTTTTTAGATCAAAAAAGTCAGGAGTAATATTTCTTTCATATATGATAATTTTATCAAATCCCTGATAATACAGATTTCCTAACAGGCTTAGTCCGTCTTCAACATTATTTATAATCCTATCTTCTGAAACCACTTCAGCGATTTTTTGTCGTTTATACAATGTGTTATGATTTTCATATATTTTCAATATTAATATTTTATACACAAATGATATGAATTATCTATCGGACGCTTTACATATTTTCGATTATTCATTTATACGAATCCGTGTATTATTTTTTTACCGCTTCATTAATCATTTCACTTAAAACAGTAATATCAACATCCGAAAGTTTGTTGATGTATAGGCATCCGACACCTGTTTTATGCTTGCCTAATTTTTTAAGATATTCGGCGTATTTTTGAACATCCATACCAAGATATAATGAAATATTTGCTTTTCGTGGAGCAAAACCAATTATAAACCAATCTACTTCTCTGCCTGTGTTGGGACTTCTAAATTTTATGTTGTCGAATCCGATAATGGAAGTGCCCCAGATTTGTGGTTCTTTACCGCTCGCATTTTTCATAATTTCGAGGATTTCAAAACTATCTTTACGTTTTTGCTCATTTTCAATCTTATTCAAAAAATCATTTACATTTTCCGAAGTAGGTTTTGTTTTAATTTCTGCCATAATAATTTAAAATATTTAAGATTTGATATTGGTTAATTTTTTTCACAGTTTTCTTTAGTTTTGAACCCGAAAAATCTGCTTCCGATAAATTGTCCGGCTATTGCTAATCCGATGAATAGAGGAATGGCTATATTCGGTGTCCCGAGCCAAATTCTTAAAGGAATAATAAAAGGTATGGAAGCATGAATCATTATCCACCACATAAGTGACATTTTCCTGAATTTTGTACGATATCTGCCTAGGATAATATTTGATATAAACGAAATTAATGATACGATAACTATATTCACGGTATTATTTTATTTGATAAAACAAAAGTATAAAAAAATATGTAAAGATTGCAGTTGATATTTATCTTCGTTTTTTAATTACGATATAAAGTAATGATGAATAATTTTACTTGTCCTTAAATGAAAAATCTTTATATCTTTTGTAGGTTTTTATCGGGAATTTTCCATAATTCACCGATTAATATACTTATTCAAACGAATTTCGATTGTGCCGTATATTCGAATGATTTACTTTTGCAGAAAATTAAATTAATCAAAAAGAAAATAAAATGAAAAAACAGAGTGAACCAATTAAAACAGAAGAATTAAACAAAAGAATAAAAAGGCGTCATAGAATAGACGGAATTATGTTTGCATTATTATGTATTGCAATAGGAGTTATATTTTTAGGTAGAAATGTCGGATTTATCAGTCCGTACCTTTTTACTATATTAATTTCTTGGCAAATGCTGATTGTAATTGTAGGGATTTTCTTCCTTTCTTATAAGCATTATTTTTCAGGAATTCTTGTTGTTAGCTGTGGCGCATATTTTATGTTGCCACTAATTACCGGATCTCAAGATGATTGGGCTAGCATGTGGCCGATATTGTTAATGATTATTGGCATAATAATAATATTTAGAATTATTTTTCCAAAACGCACTATACCATATAGTCAACATAATATGAAAACTGATTATAAAACAGAAGATGGTTTTGTGCTTTCAAATAATCAATTTGGCAGTACACAACATATTGTTATGGATGAAATATTTAAAGGCGCCGAGATAAATAATAAATTCGGTGCCACAGTCCTTGATTTGAGAAGAACTTCGTTTTTGCCTGGAAATACTTATATTGATATTAATAGTAGTTTCGGCGGTATTGAAATATATGTGCCAAATGACTGTTTGATTTTAACTGAAATAAGCACATCGATTGGTGGGGTTAGCGACGAACGCCTTAATCCTATAATTAATGTTAATGAAGATTGTAAACTGATTATTAGGGGCAGATTGTCGGCGAGTGGCGTTGTAATCAAAAGTTAATGATGAAAAGTTACTTTCAACAATTTTTAAAAAAGCCGACAATAACCTTAATTTCAATTCTTTTAGGATTCGGGTCTTTATGGTTATTGCTGGCTTTGTATTCTAATTTATCAATTGGTAATGCGCTATTTACCGCATTACTTTATTTTGTTTTTCTTGGCGTTATGATATTTGTATATTATTTTATTAAACCATTTGTAAAGAATAGTTTAATCGGAATTATCCTACATTTAACAGCTCATATTATTGTTTTATCTGTTGTTTTTTTGATACTGAGCATATTCGAAATTATTTCTTTTAAACAGTTTTTAGAAATAATACCATTATTATTTATTTTCGGAATAATGTTCTGGAATTTAAATGTCTGGGGAAATGACAGAGTTGTTTCAATTCAAAAAAATAAATATAAACAAAATGACATTGATATGGTTGATCTATCTTCGCAATCTGAAATTATTGAAAGAGAAATAAAGCCGTTGGAACGTATTTCCATAAAGCAAGCTTCGGAAGTTGCTATTTTAAAAATTGAAGAAATATTTCATTTGGAAGCCTACGGTGATTATGTTTTAATATTCACTGAAAAGAATAAATATATTAAGGAACAAACTATGAAGTATTTTGAAACGAATTTGCCTTCACAATTTATTAGAATTCATCGTTCTTATATTATAAACACAGATCATATTATTAGGTTGGAACAATACGGCAAAGAGAATTATAATATAAGGTTAAGAAACGGTATAAGCTTGAGAGTTAGTATTTCCGGTTATAAGCTGTTAAAAGAACATTTAGCGCTGTAATCTATATCCATCAGAAGGAAAATTGCTATTAGAATATGTAGAGAGTGACAAAATTATGTAAACTCAATATTTGTAATCTATTAGATAAATGAAATTAATTGTTTGTAAATTCAGAGAATTAATTAATATATTTTTTATAATATTAAATTACAAACTATTATACAATTCCAAAAATTTTTCTTTCAACAATTTCTCATTATTTATCATTTTTCTTAATTCCCCTAATTTTGTGGCATTAGAAGAGTAGGGGATCCATAATTTTAAATAACCGTTTTCTCCGTATTTATTTTTTAAGTGAGAATAAAATCTTTGATATTGATTTTCCAAATCTAATTCCCGATAGTTGTCTTTGCCGTATTGAACGGTTCTGAGCAAAGTAATATACGGATCAATGATTCTATCGGCTTCTGCAACGATTCTGCCGTAAATATTTCTCGGTTCGTGTTTATTTGATGCTCTGTGATCTTCAACGGCTTCTTTCATTATTCCAATTTCCTCGGAAGTAAAATATTTCAAAACCATTTCATCTTTCTCTAATATTTTTCCCGAATCGATGTGATGATTTTCTCTTCCGTTTATTAATCCCAGATCGTGAAAAGCAGCAATAATATAAACCATATTTATATCAACATCATAATTCCTAGCTAAATTGATACTCTCATCAATTACGGTTTTTACATGGTCTGTATTATGGGCTGAGTCAAATGTTTTGTAGAGTGGAATTATTTTTTCATCAATATAATTGCGAATTTCTTTTTTGATTTCCGGCATTATATTTCAAATTTTGTTACTTCAAGCACGTATTCCCAATCTTCTTTGTGTTTTTTTGCAAATTTACGCACTTTTATCATTCTTGGAATTTGTTTAAACCATTTCCGCCAGTAACTTGCAAAGTAAAATGTTAATGGTAAAGAAATAAAATAAGCCAAAGCGAGCCACCAGTTATGAGTAACACAACCTAAAATTACAGGTTGTAATGTGTAAAAAATCGGCATAATAACAATTGCGACCAATGTTCTAGTTGATGCAATAAACTGTTTGTCTTTTACTTTATTTCTAAGTACAAGATAAATAATAATCGGAATTAATGTATTTATGAATCCATAAGCAGCAACCGGTAATGTTATCAGTAATGAAATAATTCTAAGAAGTATTTCTGCTAATGATTTTGGATTGTGAATTTTGTCTCTGGTATTTAATTTGTTAAATCTGAGAATAGAGTAGGCACGACCGAAATCGTCGGTAATTTCGAGGAAACGCGGATGATTATTCTCGTAAAGATGATTTAATTTGTTAACAATGGTACGATAAGCTTTTACAATGCCGTCTTTTTCTTTTGAAAAATGTTTTTTTGCGACTTCTTCTCCGGAAATATCAAGGCAGTAAGTGTAAAAGTTGTAATACGCATCGTTAGAAATATCAACAGTAATAGATCTCAAGTTATCGTCAAGATCATAACGCAATTGATTGATTGCAAGATTATTATTCTTCTGAAACATTTCTTTATATTCATTAACCTTAATTGGTTTACCGAAGGTAATGTAAACATCAGACAAATATCCTTGCCTGTCTGTATAAAAAATGCTGACAGGAATTATATGAATATTTAATTTAAAATCAGCAAGAGCTTCAGTGGGTAATGCAATCCTTGATATACCTTTTTGTAAAGGCAGAAGAGATTGTTTCGGATTATGTTTTGCTTCCGGAAAAAGACAGAGCGCACTTTTATCATTATCTAAAACTCTTTTACAATCATTAAAAACGGCAATATTTTTTTCCAAATTTTCGGCACCATCACGCAATCTGTATATAGGCATTACCTTAACACCGCTTAAGAACCATTTTAAAAATTTGCCTTTAAATATATCTGCACGTCCGAGAAAAACAATTTGTTTTTTGCTCATATTAACCAATGTCAGCCCGTCGATTATAGCATTGCTATGAGTAGGAGCATAGATTAATGGAACATCATTAGGAATGTTTTCCGTGTTAACATAAACAACTTTTCTAAAATTACATCTGAAACCTAAATTTACCAGATGTTTCAATACAGTATATCTATAATCGTATTTAAAAATCATTATTTAATTTTTATATCTCTTAATTTTCTTTTACTCCAGATTGTTGCAATAATAAATCCTGATATAACATGCCAGATACCCCACCATGCGGCTATAAATGCCATTCCGCCCAATTCTAATTCGGGTGGAAAAATCTTCGGATTAAATATTAAAGCCAGACCTAAACCTGAATTTTGTATTCCGGTTTCAATTGAGATGGTTCTGCAATCGTTTTGTTTTAATCTTAATGCCCATGGGAACATGTATCCGAAAAATAGGGCGCAACCATTGTGTATTAATACTAATAAAAATATTAAATTGATATAGTTAATGAAATGTGTAAAATTAGCTGCAAATGAACCGATAATGAAACCGATAAAAGCAAATATTGAGGCGTATTTTACATACTTTATTATTTTTTGAGTGAAATTAGGAAATTTTGAAGAGAAAAACATCCCTAAAGCAACAGGAATACCAAGAAGGATTACAACGGTATAAAACATTTGCATAGGATCTATCTCTAATGGAACCAACAAAGGCGAATGCTTGGCATACAATCCGCCCCAAATAGCAAAATTTAATGGCGTCATAAATAGACATACAACCGTTGATATAGCAGTTAAACTTACCGATAATGCAACATTTGCTTTTGCCAATGATGAAATGAAGTTTGAAATATTTCCGCCCGGACAAGCAGCAACTAATATCATTCCCAATGCAACGGTAGGAGTGGGTTTTATATCCATACCAATCCGAATGTTAATGCCGGAAGCAAAACGTATTGAGAAATTAACCCTACTATTACCGCCTTCGGATTTAAAAATACATCTTTAAAATGTGATGGTTTTATTCCTAAAGCAACACCGAACATCACGAATGCAATAATAATATTCATTAATGTAATGCCTTGTTGACTAAAATTTAATCTTACCGAATCAAGTTGTTCTAAATTCTTGAATAAGGTGTAAAGCGTAACTGAATTAATCATTTTTTATGATTTAAATTAGGTTGCAAATATAATAATATTTTAATATTAACCTATTTTAGGTTTTTATGAGTTATTGACAACTATTTGTTGAATAACATATCCGGCGAGCATGCAGCCGAAGATTGCGGGTAAATATGAAATTGTACCTCTTACGGATCGAATAGCATGTTGATCGGTTTCGGTTGTTGATATTGCATCCTTTTTGGCTGTTTCAGAAGAGAAAACAACTTTTACTCCCGATTTTACACCTTCTTTACGTAATTTTTGCCTGAATGCCGCCGCCAGCCCGTCGTTATATGTTTTTGATATATCGGTAATTTCAATTTTGGAAGGATCGATTCTGCCGCCTGCACCCATAGAACAAATAATTGGGATATTGCGCTTCCTTGCCTCCAGACATAAAGTAACCTTCGGACTAAGACTGTCTATTGCATCAATGATATATGTGTATTTTTCACTATCAAGTATTTCTTGAATATTATCTGCTGTTATAAATTGATTTATACATTTTAATTTTAACTCAGGATTAATATCAAGAAAACGTTTTTCTAAAATATCTGCTTTGTATTCTCCGATGTTAGAATTCAATGCTGGAAGTTGCCTGTTGATGTTAGTTTCATTAATTGTATCGCCATCGATTATTGTCATTTTTCCGACTCCGGCTCTACAAATATTTTCTGCGGCATAAGCTCCGACTCCGCCAAGTCCAACAATTAATATATTGCTGTTAACTAATTTATTTAATCCTGTTTCTTTAAGTAATAATTTAGTTCTGTTTAGCCAAGTTTTATCTTCCGTATTCATCTATATACTCTTTAATTATTTCCAAAATTTCATCACCATATTTATTCAAAGTAACCTTACCGATTCCGTGAATTTTAAGAAGATCTTCTTTAGTTTCCGGCAAATAATAACAAATTTCAATTAATGATCTTTGTATTAATACATTATACGGTTCTAAATTATTTACGGCTGCCTCGGCTTCACGCCATAATCTTATCAACGTATATAACTTAGGGTATTTAATGTCTGAATATTCGACTTCTTTGCTGTTGTTTTTCTTTCTCTTTTTAGTTTCTTTAGTTTTTAACTCAACTTCTGCTTTGATTTTTAGAAACGATTGAATGTCAAATTTGTGTTTTAAGATATATTCCAACAAATATTTTTTTGAATTATATTCTGCGCTTAATTCATCAAAAGCTTTATTGATTATTTTCGAAATTTCTTTATTATCAACTTCAATATCAGAATTAAAGATAAAATTCATTATCTTTTCCAAAGTTTTATTAAAATATTCCGAAGCTTTTATATATCTGTCTGTGACGAATGGATTATCCTCATAATCATTATGTTGATATATAATTGTTTTTAACTGAATATTGAATTTTTCCGTAACAATAATTATCTCATTCTGAAATTGAATTATAGCTAAATTAAGTTTTTCAATATGTGATGGAAAGATATTTTTTAAATGCAGGTTATATAATTTCTGGAGTTTTTTTAATGATGAAAATAAGTGGTTAAAACAAAATAACTCCGATAGCAAATCGAAGAAATACTCTCTTTTTAGAATTAAAAACTTTTCTTCATTTGCATGTCTCTGTTCTATTTCATTTTCAAAAACAGCTACTGAATAATCGTTTTTCAAAGCATACTTATCAATTTTTGAAATTAAAACTAACCCGTCTAAAGTTTTGCATCTGCTCAGTGCTACGTAAACTTGACCATGTGCAAATGACATTTGAGCATCAATAGCGAGTTTGTCGAAAGTTAAGCCCTGACTTTTATGAATAGTTATTGCCCAAGCTAATTTCAACGGATATTGTTTGAAAGTTCCTTGAATATCTTCATAAATTTCGTTAGTTGATGAGTTGATCGCGTATCTCACGTTAGTCCATTCAAGCGGCTGAACCTGAATATTTTCATCAGAATCGCCACACTTTACATATATCTTGTTTTTGTAGATATCTTCAACAATTCCGATTTTACCGTTAAAATACTTTTTATCCGGAGAAGGGTCGTTTTTTACAAACATAACCTGAGCCCCGATTTTTATTATTAGCTCTTCGTCTGTAGGGTATGAGTATTCCGGAAAATCGCCATCAATTTCTGCATAAAAGGTTTCTTTCGGATAGTTTATTTTTGATAATTGCTGACTATTAATCTGTTTTGCTTGAAAGTTATGGGATGTAAGTGTAATATATCCTTTATTTTTATCATTAGAGAATGTCGGGTCATATTTCTCGTTAAGAATACTGATGCTTTCATCATCAAGAATATTATTTCGGATATTATTTAGCAAATCAATGAACTTCTTATCATTTTGTCTAAAAATTTCAACTAATTCAATTGTCAGAAAATGTGATCTCCGGAACGCATGACTACTGAAAAAATAAGGACTGTTATAATATTCTTTTATTAAATTCCATTCTTCTTCCTTGGCTACCGGGGCTAATTGCTTTACATCGCCAATAAAAAGCATTTGAACGCCGCCGAAAGGTTTATTGCTTTGCCTGTATCTCCTTAATATTTCATCAACTGCATCTAAAATATCCGCCCTAACCATGCTTATTTCATCAATAATAATTAGATCGACACTTTTTAGAATCTTAATTTTATCTTTATTGAATTTGTGTGCTTTTGAACGTTGAATATGGTTTCCCATTTCATCAGTATTTTGAAAAGCGCCTTTTTCATCCTGATATATAAGGGTGGGGATATGCGGACAAAAGGGGAGTTGGAAGAAAGAATGAATTGTGACGCCACCGGCATTGATAGCCGCGACGCCTGTTGGAGCGAGAACAATCATTCTTTTTGGCGATTTAATCTTGAGATTATGCAAAAAGGTAGTTTTGCCTGTACCTGCTTTACCGGTAAGGAAAATCGATGTGCCTGTAAACTGCAACAAATCATCAGCAAGTTGTAATTCTTTATTATTGATAATCATTCCAGATTTTACTTAATTTTTTAGCTTATACATTTCAATGTCAACAGAAAGAATACGAATTTATACCTTTCTGTTAAGATTTATTTAATTTCAACAATAGTTATTCCGTCGCCTCCATGTTCAACATCTTCATCATTTATAGAAACAACTTCATCAATAGTTCGCAAATAATCCCTGATATTAGTTCGTAGGATTCCATTTCCTTTGCCGTGCAATATTTTAAAATTAGTTATGTGCAGCATTATTGCATCGTCAACGTATTTTTTAATAATTTCAAGAGCCTCATCAGTACGTTTGCCTCTGACATCAATACTTAACGAAAAATTGTAAGCGCGCTGGTTTATATCGTGAATGATGGTTCCTACATTATTTTTTGTCATTCTTATTCGTTCAGATTTTTCACCGTCAAAAACTTTCAGTTTTTCAATATCCATCCAAATATTAATATTTCCGCTGAAGTTGACTTTTGCTTTTTTTCCTTTTATATCGGTTATTTCGCCTACTTCTTGATATTCAGTTGATTTAACAAGATTTCCAACTTTCAATAAAACAGGATTAGTATTTTGGTTTTTATCCTTTTTTAATTTAAGTGGAAATTGTTGTTTATGTTCTTCCAAAATAAGAGATGTTTCGTGCCGGTTATTTTTTTCAACTGTTTCTGAAGTAACTTGATTCAGATTTTCTCGAATTTTCTTTGTCTTTTCTTTCTCAGCTTGATGAGCACGAATCTCTTGGATAGCATTTTCAATTTTCTTATTTGCACCTTTTATAATTTCCTGAGCTTCCGATTTTGCTTGTTTGATAATTTCTTTTTTATTAGTTTCAAGCTCATTCAGTAAGTTGGTATATTTGTTCACAACCTCGCTAAGCATTTGATCTGCAGTTTTTAATTCGTTTCTTTCCTTTTCGAGATTTTTTCTTTCGATTATTAATTCCTGCAATTGTCTTTCGAAATCCAATTGAGAAGAGGGCGATTTTTTCACGGCATTATCAAGAATATTTTCAGGAAATCCGACTCTTCGAGCAATCTCAAAAGTATAAGAACTTCCCGGATTTCCAATAGAAATTTCAAATAAAGGTTTTATGTTTTCCGTATCGAAAAGCATTGCAGCATTTTGTAAACCAGGTAGTTCCTGTGCAAGTTTTTTAATATTAGCATAATGCGTAGTAATAATTCCTTTAGCATGCAAATCACGCAAAACCTTTAAACTTTCTTCTGCAATTATACTTCCTAATTGCGGCTCAGTGCCAGTACCGAATTCATCGATCAATATTAGTGTATTTTCATCAGCATTTTCAATAAAAAATTTAATATTTTTCAGATGTGAAGTATAAGTACTCAAATCATTTTCAATAGATTGCTCATCGCCAATATCAATAAAAATATTTTCAAATATTCCTGTTTCCGAATTTTCTCCTAGTGGGATTAATATTCCGCATTGTAACATATATTGCAACAACGCAACAGTTTTTAAGGCAATAGATTTTCCGCCGGCATTCGGACCGGAGATAACTATTATTCTGTTTTCCTCATTAATGATTATATTCAATGGAACAACTTTTCTCTTTTGATTTTTCAGAGATAAATAGAGTAGAGGATGAATAGCATTTCTCCATTCAAGTTTAGGTAGATCAATAAGAATCGGTTTTATTGCATTTATTTCGATAGCGAATTTTGCTTTTGCTTTTAGAAAATCAATATATGCAAGAATTCCACACATCTCTTCGATATTTTCTAATTGCGGACGAAGTTTTTCAGTAAACTCACGTAAGATTTTAAATATTTCTTGTTTTTCGTCAATCATCAACTCGCGGATACTGTTATTTATATTAAACACCTCGCTCGGTTCAATATAAACTGTTTGTCCTGTTGCCGATGTATCATGAATAAATCCCTTCAATTGTTTTTTATTGCCCGCAGGAACAGGAATTACAAGTCGACCGTTGCGTATGGTAGCTTCACAATCATCCTTGACTACTCCTTCAATACGCATATTTTTTAAAATATTTGCCAATTCCTTATCAATACGAAGCTGTTCTTTCTGAAGTTTTTTTCTTATCGAATAAAGCTCACTCGAAGCGTTATCTTTAATCTCACCCTTTTCATCTACAATAACATTAATTAATTTAATTAGTTCATTAGAATTAAAATTATCATTAAAAATCTCATGTAGCAAAGGTAAATCCTCTTTATTCGTATTGAAATACTTATAACAATCGGAATACATTTTAATTGTAGAAAAAATATCTTGTAATCTATCACGCTCTGCTACAGTGCCTTTGGTTTTTAACCGGATAATTTCATCCAAACATTCAGAAAATTCATTAAGCGGAAAAGGTGAATGGAATAAAATGGCTTTTCTTGTTTCATCTGTTTCACTAAGTTGATTAGTTATATCATTAAAATCGGAAGAGAAACTTATGTTTTCGGCATAGTATTTTCCGAATTTTGTTAAACATAATGCGGTAATTTTCTGTTTGATAACATCAAAACCAATTTTATTTTGGAAAGAATCGGGATAGATCATTAAAAAAAATTTTGCAAAGATAGGAATAGTTAAGAGTTGAATGTTGAGTGTTGAGAGGTTTTTTGATAAGAATAATAATTTTTGTTTGCAATTCATTGATTTAGACTTATTCATAAAAAATTGTCAAGTTTTTTAATTTTTACTGTAAAAACAAAATTTATGGACAAATAAAAAACAAGGAGTCTTTTTCCGTGGAACTATAATAGACTATTAATATAAAAAGAAGAGAAAGAATTACCGCACCGGTTGAGCGATGGTCGCTGATGACGGATAAAACTGCTTTTAATTTAACTTCATGACTGTACTTCATAAAAACACCCCCTAAAAGTTTTGTTTAACTTTTGGGGGGCACTTCAATAATCGTCGGCTTTTTTATTACATTACGATTAAATATTAAGGTACAATCCAATAAGTTGGATGCAATGTCCTGCTCATTAAGGTTGCCAAGCCCGGATAAATTCCGGCATGTTTTTCATGACTGTATATAACGGCTACTCTTGTTTCAACTATCGGATAAAAATTAGCAGAAATAAAAAAGGTTCCGGAGGGAACAAAAACTCCATTTGCTATTGCTGTAACGGTGGTGCTGAGTTTAGGAGATTGTATGATATGTCCATTTGAACCGACCCATTCTACAGTAACTGAAGCACCTTTATTAGCTCCCGCCAGATTAACCGGCGTATCTTCTACGTATGTATAAGCCGGTATCGCTTGTCCGAAGACACTTGTTGAAATAAATAGCATTACAATTAATGCGCCTAAAAATTTGATCTTTTTCATGGTGTTTAAATTTGAATGTTAATAATTTTACAAATATAAAAATTTATCTATAAACTAAAAAATTAGAACTTTAGTCTTTAGTAATAAATAGTCCAATAACTTGGGTGCAATGCCCTTATTAGTGAGGTTGCTAGTCCGGGATAAACGCCTATATGTTTTTCGTTAACATACTTAACGATTACTCTTGTTTCTACTACCGGATAAAAATTAATAGATATAGCAAATAACCAAGAAGGAACATAAACTCCACCTGATAAATCAGTTATGGTTGTAATAAGAGTTGGGGATATAACTTTATGTCCATCCGTTCCAACCCATTCTATATGTATTGTAGTCTCATCATTTATCGTTTCTGCTGAGGGTGCGGTTTGAACATAGGTATAGGCCGGAATAGTTTGCGAGAAGACGTTAGTTGAAATAAATAGCATTACAATTAATGCGCCTAAAAATTTGATTCTTTTCATTTTAAATAAAATTAATTGGTTAATAGTCTGCAAATATAAAAATAAAGAAATTAATAAACAAGCATCTACTTTGAACTTTTAAAAAATATTGCAAACTTTTGAAAACTTTTAGCACCTCCAATTTTTACCATAATATTTTTGTGACCAAATTAATCTATACACATTAAAAAAGTAAAAATTTTCAGATGTGGTAAACACAAATAAAATTAGCGTAAGAACCATTATCACTACGGCGATAATCTTCTTTTGTATGCTCTTCCTAATTAATTTCGTAAAAAGAGACGGAATAATAATTCACGATAGTAAGAATAATCAGACTGGAACGAAATAAAATATTTTTTTAATATTTGATTTAATACATCAAAAAGTTGTTAATCGGATTTAGGAGTTTATTTTTCAGTGAAAGAATTTCATTCATAGTTTTTAGCAAATATTATTTATAAAATAGCATACAAATTAGAATTAATATATTTTTTTATCAGTATGCTGTGGAAAGTCACTAAATAGTAAACTAAATAAAAATCAATATTACGTAAATGATGATGTAATATAAGGTTTTCTGAATTTTGGAGATTTTGAATTTTTCACCAGAATAGCTAAAGGCTACAAAAAATGAAATAAAGACGCGGTACATTTGTAAAACAAAAAAGTCTAAACGCATTCACGTTTAGACTTTTTTGTTTTACAGTAGTTTTTGGGTGGAAGACGGGATTCGAACCCGCGACCTTCGGAACCACAATCCGGCACTCTAACCAACTGAGCTACATCCACCATATTTGCGGCTGCAAAGATATAAAGATTTTGTTAATTAGCAAAATTTATTCGGAGATATTTTTTCGAAAGTTGATGATACGAAATATTCTGTTTAAAATTTTAAAAATTATCCTTATCTTTGCTAATCTAAAAAATATTTGAATGAAGAAAACGTATACCCTCATTATTATTGTATCATTTTTTTGTGTTTTAAGTTGCAATCAACTTAAAAATATTGTTTCGGAACCAACTTTCAAAGCACAGTCTTTTCAAATTTCTAAAATTAATTTTGAAAATATGGATTTGCTTTTTAAAGTCAGAGTAGATAATCCGAACAGTTTTACAATACCTTTTCCCAATATTGATTGGAATTTATCAATAAATAACAATCAATTTCTAAAAAATACGCTTACGAAGAATACTACAATAGCTGCAAATAGTTATACTATTGTTGATATTCCAGTGACAATTAATTATAAAAACCTGTATAGTGTAATTAAGTCGCTTGCAAATACTACTTCTGATGCTACATACAAAATGAATGTTGGATTATCGATTCCTTTACCGGTACTTGAGAATAAAAGATATGAAGTAGATTTTGCAGGCACTGTACCAATGCTTAAAGAACCTTCGATTTCTTTTAAAGAAATTAAAGTTAATTCGATGAATCTTAATAAAATTGACTTAAATATTGTTTGCGAATTGGAAAATAAAAATAATTTTTCTGTTTTGATAGATAATTTTAATTATGACCTTGCAATTAATAATGTAGAGTGGGCCAAAGGGAATGCTAAAAGTAATAAGACTATTTCAGCAAACACCAAAACTACAGTTCCTTTAAATATTTCTGTAAATTCATTAAGTATGATAAAGGAAATTACGGAAATTATTAGTGGAAATAAATCAGTGAATTATTCATGGAGCGGTAATTTAAATTTACAAACTGATAATCAACTATTAAAAAATATTAATTTGCCTTTTGAATTAAAAGGTAATACAAATATCAAAAAATAATATCACTTGCACACCACTAATTTAAATAATTATGAAAGACAAAGTTGTAATAGTTACAGGAGCTTCATCGGGTATAGGATTGGCTATAGCCGAACATTTTGCAAAAAAGGGTTGTAAAGTAGTTTTCGCAGCGAGAAGTTTTGATAAATTACAAGAAATTACCGAAAATTTAAATTTACAAGGTTGTGATACTTTTCCTGTAAAAACCAATGTTACGATAGAGGATTCTTGTAAAAATCTTATTGATAAAACTATTGAAAAGTATGGAAAAATTGATGTTTTAATCAATAATGCCGGTATTTCCATGAGAGCTGTTTTTAATGAATGTGAACTTAAAGTTTTACATGAATTAATGGATGTTAATTTTTGGGGAACAGTAAACTGTACAAAATTTGCCTTACCGTATATTATTGAAACCAAAGGTGCGATAGTCGGAATTATTTCAATTGCCGGGTATCAACCGCTACCCGGAAGAACAGGATATTCCGCATCAAAATTTGCTGTGCGGGGCTTCTTAGATACAATTCGAATTGAAAATAAGAATAATGATGTTAATGTACTTGTTGTTGCACCCGGCTATGTTGCAACTGATATTCGTTTTAGAGCACTTCTTGCCGATGGCAGCCAACAAGGATATAGTCCGCGCGATGAAAAAAAGATGCAATCAACACAATGGGTCGCAAAAAGAATTTACAATGCTGTAAAGCACAAAAGAAGAAGTATTATTATGACAACTTTAGGTTTTGTTACTGTTTTTGTTAGAAATTTATGGCCTAAATTTACAGATAGGGAATCTTATAAAATTATGAATAGGGAGCAGAATAGTCCGCTCATTAAGAAAAATTAGTCCATAAAAATGAAATTTAAATTATACTTTATTATTTTTCTATTCTTTTTTCCTCTTATTATTGTTTGTCAAGACAAATACTACATTATTTATTTCAAAGATAAAAATCAAAAAGGAATTGATATTTCAGAGTGTCTATCTGAAAAAGCAATAGATAGGCGTTTGAGAGATAATATTGAATTTGATCAAATTGATTTGCCGGTTAATAAAGAATATATTGCTGAAATTTGTAGCGTTAGTAAGGATTCTGAAATTATTTTAACTTCAAGATGGTTGAATTGTGCTGTTATAAAATGCGGTTCGGAAACCTCTTTTAATTATGACTTTATCTCTCAAATTTTTATTATTGATTTAGATTCAAAATTGAGTGATAATAAGACTGATGAGGAAAATATCCCTGAATATGAAGAATTAGATCTAATAAGTTTTAATTACGGAGCATGTGAAGCTCAATATAGATTAGTGAATGGTATTTATTTGCATAATGAAGGTTATACAGGAAAAAATGTTACAATTGCTGTAATTGATGATGGATTTTACGGTGTAAATAATGCAAGTTATCCTTTCAAAAATACAAATATTATCGGTACAAAGAATTTCATTACAAATACTAATGTTTATAGTGCCAATGCCGGTTACCACGGTACAATGTGCTTATCTTTGTTAGCCGCAAATTTACCCGGTTTGATTATTGGTACAGCTCCTAATGCTAATTATTTGCTGTTAAAATCTGAGGATACGTCTTTTGAAAGTATTTTAGAAGAATATGCTTGGGTTGCGGCGGCCGAATATGCAGATAGTTGTGGAGTCGATATAATTTCAAGCTCATTAAATTATACGGAATTTGACGATCCGTCAACATCGCATACTTATGATAAATTAGATGGAAAATCCTGTCCGATTACAATTGGTGCTGAAATTGCAGCATCTAGAGGAATTATTGTTGTTAACAGCGCCGGAAATTATGGTAATTCACCATGGAAATATATCGGTGCTCCTGCCGATGGAGCCAATGTTATTGCAGTAGGTGGCGTATCTGCCGATAGTTCATATTATCACGTGAGTTCAATAGGACCAACTGCCGACAATAGGTTTAAGCCTGATCTTTGTGCTTTAGGTTCTCAAGTCACAGTTTTATATCCTCTTTCCGGAACCGGTATCTTTGAGATGTCTGGAACCTCATTTGCCGCTCCTGTAATTGCCGGATTTACTGCTTGTGTTATGGAAGCAAACCCAAATATAAGCTCAACAAAAATTAAATCATCACTTTACTCTTCTTGTCATCAAAAAGATTCTCCAAATAATCAAACAGGTAGGGGAATACCGGATTTTCAAAAAACATTGCGTTATGCCGGAGTAGAAATCTATAAAAAGCCAGATGTTAATATTTATCCGAATCCTTGTTCCGACTATATTATTATTTCAAGTATTGATGAGATAAAAAGAATAGAAATATTAAGTATTAACGGAAGTCAATTACTTTCATTAGAAAATAGTACAGTAAATAATATTACAATACGGCTCAATGAAATAAAAGATAAAATCTTAATAGTAAAAATAACCCTTTTTGATAATGTTTACTATCAAAAAATTATGAAAGAATAAAAATCATTTCACAAATGTATCATATGTTCCATCTGAAAATAGAATAATAATACGTGAAATTTCTTTTTTAATTGATGTTTTTTTATTCTCGGGAGCCACTTTTTCTTCAATATTACCTTTTTCCATATTATTTTTAATTGTAAACAAATTGTAATCTTCAGAAGTATCATCTTTTGGTAAATCTATATTACTAATCACATGATTTTCACCATTTGAATATTGTTTACCTGAACCTTTAATTAACCAATCGGCGTTAATTTCTGGATATGTATTTAATATCTTAATAATAATATCCAAGCTTGGTTTATTTCTTTCTGATAATATGTGAGATAAAGTAGAACGCTGTACGCCTATTGCATCTGCAAAATGTGCCGAAGAAAGATTTTTATCTTCCATTATTTTTATTATTCGTTTTACCATAGTTTTATTTTTTACAAAGATAAACAAAATTATTTACAAAAGTAAAACGATAATAATTTGAATTAATTACAATTGTGAATAATTGCATTTCACAATTGTAACAAGTCGGTTGGAATAAAACTTAATGAAAAATATCAATTATTAATTGTCAAAATTTCCTATATTTGCAATCAATCAGAAATATCAAACATTATATATGTATCAAGCGGATATTGAAAAACTTAAAGGTTTCATAGAATCCTCTCAGAGAATTCTTATATGTTCACATAGTTCACCTGATGGCGACGCTGTTGGCTCAATGCTCGCCGTTCATAATTATCTAATTAATTCATCTCTTATTAATAAAGATATTACTTTAGTATTACCGGATAGTTGTCCGGAGTATTTATCTTTTTTACCAAATATTAGCTTAATTCTTAATTATCAAGATAATAAAGATATTATTCGTGATAAATTTAATTCTGCTCAATTAATTTTTGCCGTTGATTTTAATGAACCGAACAGATTGGGTGAAATGGGGAATTTATTTTGTACATCTAATGCAACAAAAATTGCTATTGACCATCATCCATTTACCAGCGCTATATATTATAATTTAGTTTTTGTAGATGAAAATGCTTCAGCTGCTGCTGAATTAGTTTATCTTGTTTTACAAGAACTTAATATTGCAGAGTTTAATTTTGATACGGCCATATCTATATATACTGGAATAATTACTGATACGGGTTCATTAAGTTATAACTGTAATTCTAATCGCGTATATTCAATTTTAGCAGATATAATGAAATTTAATATCGATGCGAGAGAAGTTCATGACTTGATTTATAATAATTTTCCATCCGGAAGAATAAAATTGCTGGCATATATTCTTTATAATAAACTGGTAATAAATGAAAAACATGTGTTTGCCTATTTTTCTCTGACAAAAAAAGAACTCGAAGAATATAATTATCAAGAGGGGTATTTAGAAGGTGTTGTGAATTATGCTTTAAATATCAGAGGAATCAAACTTGCTGCTTCTTTCGTTGAACGTAATAATCTTACAAAAATTTCGTTTCGATCTAAAGGCAATGTTGACGTAAATGATCTTGCTGTTAAATATTTTAATGGCGGAGGACATAAAAATGCTGCTGGTGCAAATTATTATGAAAGTATTGAAAATGCAATTAAACTTTTTATTGAATTAGCAAATGTATATACGTGTGAATAAATTGATTAAATTAACAATTATTTTTATAGCTTTATCTGTTTTTTCATGTAAGCAGAATAAAAATACATCTTTTAATAACTCTCCTGTAGTAATTACTGATGATGAAATTAATTATGTTAATAAAGAGGCTGTAAGAAAGGAACGTATTCAAATTGATGATTTTATAAGAAGATACGAATGGAAAATGATAACAACCGAAACAGGTGTAAGTTATTGGATTTATGAAAAAGGCAATGGAGCGAAAACCGAGAAGGGTAATATCGTTGTTTTAGATTATACAATCACCTTTTTAAATGGCGATACTGTTTATACCTCAAATATCGATGGAAATAAAGAATTTCAATTGGGAAAATCAAACGAAGTATCCGGTTTAGAAGAGGCCTTATTGGTAATGCATCAAGGCGATAAGGCAAAGGTTATTGTTCCTTCTTTTCGAGCTTACGGCATTACCGGCGATTTTAATAAAATTGCTATGAGAAACACACTAGTTTACGATATATATATAACTAAAATTTATTGATAGGAGTCTGTCATAATCAATAAATTAATATAATGAAATGATAGTTACGATATTTGTTTTATGTCATATAAATTTTAAAAAATCATAATAAGAATTTATTTAGCAAAAAATCATTATCTTTGCAAATTATTATCATAATATATGAAATTATCTAAATACTTAATAATAATATCATTAACAAGCTTTTTACTTTTAGTATCTTCTTGTTCCAATTACTCTAAAATTTTAAAATCGGACGATAAGGATCTCATTTACAATGAAGCTATGGTGCAATATGAAAAAGGCAACTATATTAACGCTTTACAATTGTTTGATAAAATTCTGATGTTAGTAAAAGGAACCGATAAAGAAGAACCGGTTAGTTATTATTATGCTCAATGTTATTATGAACAAGGTGATTACATCCTGGCGAACTATTATTTTCGTAAATATGCAAGACAATATATTCATAGTCCGCGCGCTGAAGAAAGTGCTTTCTTAGCCGCCATGTGTAAATATTATCAATCATCAACATACTCTTTGGATCCAAGTCCTACAACTGATGCAATTAGTGAACTTCAAGCATATATTAATGCTTATCCTAATAGTGATAGGATTGAGCTATGTAACAGTTACATCGATGAATTAAGGGCAAAACTTGAAGAGAAGGATTATCAAATTGCACTCATGTATTTAAGGATGGATGAATATAAGGCCGCTGTAGTGTGTTTTGAAAATATCTTGAAAGATTTTCCTGACACAAAACATCGTGAAGATATTTATTATTATCTTGTAAAAGCTAAATACGAATTTGCAAAAAATAGCGTTGAAAGTAAGAAAACGGAAAGATTTGATGATGTTTATAACGCATATACAAAATTTATCTCTAATTTCCCTGATTCTAGATATATTGCTGAAATAGAACAATATAATAAAGCTGCTAAACAATATAAATAAAATATATATTAATAATATTCTTAATATGGATTATAAAAAGATAAGAACAAGCACAGATGCTGTTACAAGAAACTTAAATGATTTTGACCAAGAAACAAGTAATATCTATGAATCTTTAGTAATACTTTCTAAAAGGGCTAATCAAATCAGTTTGGAATTAAAAGAAGAATTGTTAAGCAAAATTGAAGAATTTCAAACACCAAGTGATAGCTTGGAAGAAATTTTCGAGAACAGAGAGCAAATTGAACTTGCTAAGTTCTATGAACAACTTCCGAAACCGACTCTCATGGCAATATATGAATTTCTTAACGATAAATTATCATCTTCTTATCCGCAAGAGGTAGAAACAGTTGAACACCTCATTCAAAAGGAAGACAACGAAATTGAAACTGAAAACAAATAATAATATTAATATGAAACGTTTGTTTTTGATAACTGTATTCTTATGTGTGGCAAATGTTTTTGCTTATACACAAGATTTTAAATGCACTTTTAGTGTTACTTCCAATACTTCTGACGGAAGTTCTGACAGAACGCGTTTTCAGGAAATGCAAAGACAAATACAAGAATTTATCAATGGTTATAAATGGTGTAACTATAATATTAGTCAAGAAGAACGTATTGAATGCACCATGCAGCTTATGATAACTAAAATTGTTTCTGCAGAACAATTTGAAGGACAGATTAATATTGGATTGAGAAGACCTGTTTACAATTCTACGTATAATACAACTCTTCTTAATCATATTGATAAAGATATTGAGTTTACATTTGTGGAAAGTAATCCTTTGATTTTTAACGAGAATAGTTTTGATGATAATCTTACAAGCATAATTGCTTTCTACATGTATCTTTTTCTGGGAATAGATTTCGATTCATTTAGTCCTGGTGCCGGCACACAATATTATGAAAAAGCTCAGGCAATTGTTAATGCGGCACAATCGGCTAACGAAAAAGGTTGGAGGTCTTACCAGAATACTAGAAATAGATATTGGATAATTGAGAATCTGCTTAATTCATCTTATTATGGTGTTAGAGAGTTTTTATATATTTATCATCGTAATGGATTGGATGTTATGGCAGATAATATAGCAATGGGAACTTCTGCAGCTGTTCAAGCTATCGAGAAACTAAGAAATGTTAATCGTCAAAAACCTAATCTCTTTATTATTTATCTTATGTTAGAAGCTAAGCGTGATGAATTTATTAATCTTTTTTCGGGTGCAAACGACGTTGAAAAGAATAAATTCTTACAAGTAATGCAAGAGATAGATCCAACCAACATGTCGCGTTACAATCAAATTAAAAATACTAATTGATAAAGTCTTTATCTATATCGAATTATGCCCTTATAGATAATATTACAATAGGTTTTGAAAAAGGGTTTACCTGTTTGACCGGTGAAACCGGAGCGGGAAAATCAATCATTTTAGGAGCAATATCACTTGTACTTGGAGAAAGGGCAGATACAAAAGTTCTATATGACAAGGATAAAAAATGTGTAATTGAAGCTGTATTTTGCCTGCCGCATAATTTCTCTAAAATTATATTTGAAGAAAATGATATAGACTTTAATTCAGATTGTATTATCAGACGGGAAATAAGTTCTCAGGGGAAATCGAGAATATTCATAAATGATTCTCCTGTCTCTTTGAATGTGCTTAAGTCAATCGGACTTTCCTTAATTGACCTTCATTCGCAAGATCAAAAGTTTTCTTTGAGTGATAATTCACAACAATTGCATTTCCTTGATAATTTTATTACCGATAAATCAATATTTGATAATTATTACAGGATATTCAATTCATATTCGGAACTATGCCGTAAAAAAGCATATTTGCAATCAGAGTATGAAAAAATAAATATGGAACAAGATTATTACTCTTTTCTTTATAATGAATTATATGAAGCAAATCTTAGTAATGATGAAGATATATTGACCGAAAAAGAGTTGTCGGTTTTAGATAATGCGGAATTGATTAAAGAAAAATTGAATATTGCAATTAATCTTCTTTATAATGATGACAGTAACGTTGTTGATATTACGAAAACAATAATTAACAACTTTTCTTCGATTTCTTCTTTTGTTAATAACGGTGTGAAATTATTGGAACGTCTTGAAGATATAAAAATTGAAACTAAGGATATTTCGGATGATTTGATTCGATTGAATAATTCTGTTTTTGTCGATTTGGAAAAGTCTGAAGAACTTCGTAACAGATTGGATTTTATCAACAAATTACTTTACAAACATAAAGTCAATAATGTAAATGAATTAATTGAGATTCGTAATGATCTATCTTTAAAATTGAGTAATACGAATGAGTTATATATCGAAATTGAAAAAATAACTAAAGAAATTGAGTTTTTATATAATGATTTAAAACACAAAGCGGAAATACTTTCTAAGTCAAGAAAATCTTGTGCTGAAATCATGTCACTACAAATCTCAAACATTCTGAAAGATTTAGGTATCACAAAAAATAATTTCGAAATAACAGTTTCCAAAACGGATAATTATACAATAACAGGAAATAATTTTGTGGAATTTTTATTTTCTGCAAATATCGGTTCGCCTTTAGCTCCGCTTTCTTCGGTTGCTTCCGGCGGCGAACTATCGCGTGTGATGCTTGCATTAAAATCAATAATAGCAATTAAAAATGATATTCCAACAGTTATCTTTGATGAGATTGATAGCGGCGTTTCAGGTATTACCGCCGATGCGGTAGCTGCAAAACTTAGGGAAATTTCTAAAAATATACAAGTTATTTCAATAAGCCATCTTCCGCAAATTGCGGCGAAAGCAGATGCACAGTTTTTGGTTTATAAAGAAGAATTAGAAAATAGAACGTTTACCCGCGTTAAGTTGTTAAATAATAAAGAACGCATAAATGCGATAGCTTCAATGTTGAGTGGAAGTAATGTTACTGCTGCAGCAATAGAAAATGCAGTAAATTTATTAGGATTCTGAAATTTTTCCTTACAAGATTTGAAATAAAAAAAAGCTGCATTAAGCAGCTTTTTTGATAATATTAATATCTTCTTTCTTTAATCCTTGCCTTTTTACCCTTTAAAGCTCTTAAATAGAAGATTCTTGCTCTTCTAACTTTTCCTCGTTTGTTTATCTCAATACTTTCAATGAATGGAGATGCAATAGGGAAAATTCTTTCAACACCGATGTTGCTTGAAATCTTACGAACTGTAAATGTTTCGGTTGGACCAGAACCTCTACGTTGCAAAACAACACCTTGATACTTTTGGGTTCTTTCTTTATTACCTTCAATAATTTTATATGTTACGGTAATAGTATCGCCCGCTTGAAATGACGGATAATCTTTAATTTGTGTTAAACCGTCAACATACTGTAATAATTCGTGCTTGCCCATGATATTTTATTTTTCTTTATACGTTAAAAAAAGTTTGCAAATGTACGAACTTTTTTTGAATTAAAGTGATGAATTCTGTAAAAAATTATTTTAGAATTAATATAGAAGATTTAATTTCTTGAATAATATGGAATTATCATCGTTTTTTTAATCTCATTTTTTAAATTCTCTTCCGATTTATATTCACTTCTGATATAATTATCTGTCCATCCGATCCAATTACCTTCTCTATTTTTCATTTCAAAAAGTATTTTTCTTTCAGTGCCGGAGTATTTATTGATAAATTTCGAATGCATCTCTGCAGATATCTCATGTAATATCTTACTTCGTTGAATTATTGTCTCATTAGGCACTTTATCATTAAACTTTGATGCCAAAGCTTCTGGTCTATCGGAATAAGAAAAAACATGAAGATATGAAATATCTATTTCTTGAATAAATTTACATGTATCTTCAAAGTCTTTGTTATTTTCCCCCGGAAATCCTGTAATTAAATCAATAGCGATACATGCATCCGGAATAGATTCTTTTATTTCGGATATTTTATCTTTAAAGAAACTTGTATCATAGCGTCTTTTCATCATAGAAAGAATTCTATCACTACCTGCTTGCAACGGAATATGAAAATGCGGCATAATATTATTTTCTTGAGCGCTAAGGTTTATTATCTTGCTTTCGAGTAGATTAGGTTCAATGGATGAAATTCGAATTCTTTCCAAACCGTCAATATTATTCAATTCATTTAATAGATTATATAAATTTTCATTATTACCTCCGAAATCCCCTAAATTTACTCCGCTTAAAACTATTTCCTTTGAAGAATTTAACACGGCATTTCTTGCAATTTTTACTACATTATCAACCGAATCGCTCCTGCTTCTTCCTCGTGCGTAAGGTACTGCACAGTAAGTACAAAAATAATTGCATCCGTCTTGTATTTTTAAAAATGTTCTAGTGCGCGTATAGTTAGATATAGATGTATGATACTGGAAATCTTTAACATCATCATTAATCTTCTCTTCTGAGATCTTTCCATTATCTGATATGAAATCTTCTATTAATTCTTTTATTTTAAATTTTGATTCGTTTCCGCACACTAAAATAACATTAGGCAATTGTCTTAATTCCTCAGGATGTAGTTGTGAATAACATCCGAGGACAATTATTTTTATTTTCGGATTAATTTTGGAAATATGGCGAATTGTTTGGCGGCACTTCTTTTCAGCTTGTTCCGTAACCGTACAACTATGGATAATATGAAAATCAGATTCTTGAATATCTTTTACAACTTGATATTCTGAGGCGTTGAAACTTTCCATGATACTAGTGGTCTCCGAAAAGTTTAATTTACAACCGAATGTTTGAAACGAAATATTTATCATCATTATTTATTTCAGCTGCAAAATTATGTTTTTTATTTGATAATGGAAAAATTTTAGGTTTTGTTAAGCTTTATTATACTTAATTCCTGATTAATCACTGCTAGATTTTTTTGTAAATGGTATTTTGTATATAACTTTATTTCAGAATGATAAAATAATAATATTTTGATGATTGATTAAATAGTATGATTTAAGAAATTTGAGGGATGCTTTTAAAAAATTAAACGATAGTGCGAACGTAAAATAAATCAGATACAAGTGGATGGATGCATCCCTCATTTCTTAGGTAATTATTACCTAAATCATATATTTACCATAAGATTTTTACTACTATTAACATTGTTTTATATTACTCAATTTTATTATTATGATTTTTAAATTTGAAATTAAGAAATCTGAGGGATGCGAAAATATTAAATAATGGCGCGACACATTACAATAAATCAGATATATAATACATCCCTCATTTCTTAATTAATTGGTTTCATGTTTTTTATTGTGTTGTTTCATATTCAATAAATTTATTATTTTCAGAAGTATCTCTGTTATCATTATGAATAGACGATAAATATGAATAAACTCTTTTAAAGAGTGCTATTCCTTCTCGTGTACGCTTTTTTTCATCAATTCCATAATAAACCCTATTAATAAAATCATTATAGGTCATTCCTTTTATAAATAATTTTTTATATTCAGCAACCATTAATTGTACAATATGTTCTCCAATAACTAGTGTGTGGTTGTCTTGAAAAGTACTTGTAGTTGTGTGATGTATATTTTTCATAATTGATTTTTTTTGATTTAAAATAAGGGGTGCATTAAATTCATTTATAAATACCAAAAATGTTTTATAAAGCACCCCAGTTCTTTAAAGTTTAAAAGTTCAATTTTTCATAAGGAAATATATTTATATAATTGATTTTTTCAGTTTGTTTTTTCATGAATTATTATGTTTTTTCAATCATCGTCATAAAATACATTTAGTTATAATTTTATGTTGCAAAGATTAGGCATTATTTCCTAAAAAAAAAACAAATATCTTTCCATTTTTTATATATTTTAGTACACTTTTAATTTGGGGATAATTATCTCTGACAATATTGTTCATTGGAAATATTTTAATATTAAATACATTCGAATAAATTTTTATTTTTAATTCTTATTTTTTCTCTACCTTTGCAATCTTTATTTTTAAAATATAGATTTATAATGGAAAAATTAGCTGTTGTTGCACTTGGAGGCAACGCTCTCCTTAAAAGCGGAGAAAAGGGTACAATAAGCGATCAGGAAAAAAATGCGCGCATTGCTGCAGAAAATTTATTGAAACTTCAAAAAAGAGATTATAACTTTGTGATTACTCATGGTAATGGTCCGCAAGTTGGTAATATTTTGCTTGCTAACGCCGCTGGATATCAAGTTCACGGTGTTCCAGACATGCCACTCGACGTTGCTGTTGCTTATTCTCAAGGATTTATCGGATATATTATTGAGCAACAAATGAGAAATGTTTTACGTGAGAATGATATGTTTATGGATATCATTACAATTGTAACTCAAGTTATTGTTAATAAAGATGATTCTGCTTTCTCCGAACCGACAAAACCGGTTGGGCCTTATTATACGAAAGAAGATGCCGAAAGGATCATGAAAGAAACCGGAAGTGTTTTTAAAGAAGATGCAAGAGGAAGAGGTTGGAGAAAAGTTGTTGCTTCACCTCGTCCGCTTATTATAAATAATACAAATGCCATTTCAAAACTTGCCAGAGCTCACCATATCGTTATTGCTGTCGGAGGTGGAGGAATTCCGGTTTATTACGAAGAACATGCGAAAATATGCGGAATAGAGGCAGTAATTGATAAAGATTTAGCATCATCATTATTAGCTCGTCAGATTAATGCAGATAAATTCTTTATTCTTACTGATGTTCCGAAAGTTTGTTTAAACTTCAACACTCCCCAGGAGCGAACTTTAGATAAGATGACTATAAATGAAGCTCAAAAATATTTGAATGAAGGACATTTCGGTGCTGGAAGTATGGGGCCGAAAGTTTTGGCCGCAATTCAATTTGTTGAAAGCACGGGAAAAGATGCTATTATCACCAGTATAGAACGCCTTGGCGTTGATAACGGTGGTACTAGAATTGTATTCGCGTAAGATTTCAGATTATTTTACTGAGTAATATCAGATTGAAAGAGATACATAATTATGTATCTCTTTTTTTATCTAATTTGGAACGGGGAATTTATTTTCATATATTTGCAAATCTTAATTAAAAATTATGGTGCAAGTGAAAGAATCTTGGGGATCACGTGTTGGTCTCATCCTTGCTATGGCCGGAAATGCCGTGGGCTTGGGTAACTTCTTACGCTTTCCTGTCCAGGCTATTCAAAACGGTGGAGGAGCCTTTATTATTCCTTATATAGTATGTTTTATTTTACTGGGAATTCCTCTTTTGCTGGTTGAATGGTCCACCGGTAAATTCGGTGGTTGTCGCGGAAATGCCAATTCTGCACCATATATAATGCAAAGCCTTGATAAAAGGAAAATATGGAAATATATCGGTGGTTTGGGCGTTTTCTCAAATATTATCATTGCTTCATATTATTGTTATATTGAAAGTTGGACTCTCTCTTATGTTTACCATTCCATAGTTGGTACTTTTCGTGGAATGACAGAACAGCAGGTTTCGGGTTTTTTCGATTCTTATCTTGATGTAACTGCTTCAACAACAGGAATACCTTATGAAGCTATTATTTGCTATGTTGTATGCCTCGCTTTAAATATTTGGGTATTGAGCCGCGGATTGCAAAAAGGCGTTGAAGTTGTGGCAAAGATTTGCATGCCACTTTTGCTCTTATTTGGAATATTCTTAGCAATTAAAGCATACACATTGAAAGCCGGCAGTCAGGGTGCAATTTATGACGGTACAGTCGGATTGAATTTTCTATGGCAACCTAATTTAACATCACTCTCTGATCCTAAAATCTGGTTGGCGGCGGCGGGGCAAATCTTCTTTACGCTATCTCTCGGAATGGGTTGTGTGCAATGTTACGCATCATATCTCAGAAAAAAAGATGACATTGTCCTTAATTCGATGTCGGCCGGATTTATCAATGAATTTTGTGAAATAGTTATCGGCAGCGCAATTATTATACCTATTTCAGTAGGATATTTCGGTATAGATAAAGTAATTGAACTTACAAAACTTGGAGGTTTCGGTTTAGGTTTCCGCTCTCTGCCATTTCTATTCACAAACTGGGGCGTAATAATGGGAGCTATTGCCGGTGTTGCATTTTTTGGTTTATTATTTTTTGCCGGCATTACTTCTTCACTTGCAATGGGTTCTAATGTCACTGCTTTTTTCAATGATGCCTTTTCAATCAATAGAAAAAAATCATCATATATTCTTGGTGTAATTCTGTTGTTTATGGGTTTACCCACAGTATTTTTCTACCAGAAAGGAGTTTTCGACGAATATGATTTCTGGGGCGGGACAATAATTCTCGTCTTGTATGCAATGTTTGAAGTTATTGTTTTTTCATGGATTATCGGTGTTAACAAAGGATGGAAAATGATACATGCCGGTGCGGATATGAAAATGCCGGTAATATTCAAATACATATTAAAATATATTACCCCTACAATGCTTATAATTATTTTCATGGCTTCGGTAATTAAACCAAAAGATGATAATTGGAAATCTTTAAGTTTTAAAGGTTGGGAATTAGATAATTCGAGTATTATTGGTGTCTTGCAACATAGAGGAATAGGGCCTAATAATAAGTGGTTTGCAGATGAATTTTATTCTGAATTTAATGGAAGAGTTGAAAAAATAGAAAGGGTAGATGCCGATAATAAATATAATTTTGTATCTATCAATACAAATTCCGGGATTCAAAGCGTTAAAATAAAGTCTACCAAAGAAATTGTTGTTGGTGCCGGTGATGAAATAAAAGTCGGCGATACAATCTTTAAAGGTAAATATATAAATGATGTATTTTATATTGATATGTCTCGAATAATGTTACTATTATTATTTGTAATTTTATGTATATTAATTAAAATTGGAGATTTAAAGAGAAATAAACGAAAACAAACAGTATGTCAACTTCAGCTATAATATTGATGGTTTCTGTGCAGACTATTGTTACTGTCTTAACTGTTTATTTTTTTGTTAAATTACTGAAAGCTAACAAAAAATCGGTTAATGATGAGTGAAAACCTTATGCCTGAAAATGAGTTTAATTTTTGCGATTTAATTGAAAGATCCAAAATATTAATTCTTTATGATAAAAAGGATGTTTCGGTAAATTATACTGCAAAATGTTTAATTAATGTTTGCAAACATAATCCGTTACAAGCTAAACAGTGTGCGATTCAAAGTAAAATGAAAGGTAATTGTAGTATTGCTTCCGGTTCTCATGAAGAACTTGTTGTGAAAAGAGACAGGTTAATCTCTCTGGGATTAAATGCTAAAATGGGATTTTGATAGTTTATATTTACAAAAAAATAAAAAAATATGAGTATAGCTTTAATAATATTATTAATTGTAGTCGGAATGATACTTCTTCTTCTTGAAGTATTAGTACTTCCCGGATTTATTGCTGGCATTATCGGATTGGGACTTATTGGTGTTGCTATTTGGCAGGGTTTTGTCATAAGTACGGCAACAGGATTTATTGTGTTGATTTGTACTCTATTGGTTTCTATTGCCATTATTTTTATAGCAATGAAATCCAAAACATGGAATAAAGTAGCCCTGCATAGTGAAATCAAAAGTAAGGCTAATGTTATTGATTTGGACGAAATAAAAGTCGGAGACAAAGGAAATTCAGTATCGCGATTAGCGCCTATGGGGAAGGCCTTTATTAATGAAAAATATTATGAAGTTGGTACTCTTGGCGAATTTGTAGATCATCAAAAACCTATTGAGGTTATTAAAATAGATGGAAATAAAATTATTGTTAAACAAATAAATTAAAATTATTATGAATGTTGGATTACTTATCGGAATTGTAATTGCGTGTATTTTCTTGTTATGGTTTATCTTGTATATCATTCCGTTGGGATTATGGTTTACAGCACTATTGTCAGGAGTAAAGATATCATTAATACAATTGATATTTATGAGGTGGAGAAAAGTTCCGCCGAAAGTTATTGTTCAAAACATGATCTCATCTACTAAAGCCGGATTAAATTTAAGTAGGAATGATTTGGAAGCACATTATTTAGCTGGTGGAAATGTTCAAAGAGTTGTAAATGCTCTTATTTCTGCTGATAAAGCTAATATGTCTTTGGATTTTAAAACTGCAACAGCCATAGATTTGGCAGGTAGAGATGTTTTTGAAGCCGTTCAAATGTCGGTTAATCCGAAAGTTATAAACACTCCTCCTGTATCTGCTGTCGCAAAAGACGGTATTCAGCTGATTGCGTTAGCAAGAGTTACAGTAAGAGCAAATATTCGTCAACTCGTTGGCGGTGCTGGCGAGGAAACAATTTTGGCAAGAGTAGGAGAGGGTATTGTTACTTCAATCGGTTCATCTGCTTCTCACAAAGAAGTTCTTGAAAATCCCGATTCTATTTCAAAGGTTGTATTGGCGAAAGGTTTGGATTCAGGAACTGCTTTTGAAATTCTCTCTATTGATATTGCCGATATTGATGTAGGTAAAAACATTGGTGCGGTATTACAAATGGATCAGGCAAATGCTGATAAAAATATTGCACAGGCTAAAGCTGAAGAAAGAAGAGCAATGGCTATTGCCCAAGAGCAGGAAATGAAAGCAAAAGCACAAGAAGCACGAGCTAAGGTTATTCTTGCCGAAGCAGAAATACCTAAAGCTATAGCCGACTCTTTCAGATCGGGAAATCTTGGTATTATGGATTATTACAAATTTCAAAATATCCAGGCCGATACTAAGATGAGAGAATCTATTTCCGAACCTCCGAATTCTGGAAAGAAAAATCATCCTGAAAAATAGAAAATATCGAAAGATATAAAAAGCAAAAGCTTGAAATATAAATTGATAAATTTATAAATATTTTTTATATCGAAAAGCATTAATAACACGCTAAGAAAATTATTCTTTCTTTGCGTGTTTTTTTGTTTTTCCGGAATTTGGATAAATTAATGAATACTTTTTACGAATAATAATTCCAAATCGGAAAATTGATTTGATTTTTCCGATTTTTAAACTCCTTTATTTATTTTTTCTAATTTCCAGAGCAAGTTCATAAAGTTTCTTATCCTCTTCGGTTTCAGGAGTTATTTTTACATTATGCGGAATAGGGCGGGTGTTTTCATCTACATGGCAGAAAGTCATAAAGCCTTCGCATGCAATTGTATCGGTTTTTCTGTTAAGTATTCTAACGTAAGTCATCAATGTTGATTTTCCTACAAAGACTACTGAACCTTCCAAGCGAATAATATGGCCGGGTTTTATCGGGCTTAAAAACTCCATTCCATGTAATTTTAAACAAACAATACTTGGGGCCGGTAAGAATTCCGTTACTGCTATAAAACCTGATTCTACAAACCATTCGGCGCACCTGCCCGCAAATAAAGTTCCGTGATGATTCAAATCTTCACTCTTAACTAATCTATGTGAAATCGACTTCTTAAATCCCATTTTAATATTTATTAAGTTTTATTTACTGCAAAAGTACTGATTTTTTTATAAAATGAACTGTCAATCTTTCAAAATATTGTACATTTGTAGCATGGAAGAAATGATATTAATTTTAGATTTTGGCTCTCAATATACTCAATTGATTGCGAGAAGAATTAGGGAATTAAACGTATATTGTGAAATACATCCTTACAACAAATTATCTGAAAAATTATTAATGAATAACAATATTAAAGGGATAGTCTTATCGGGCAGTCCGTTTTCAGTAAGAGCTGAAGGTGCACCTGATATCGACCTGTCATTAATTAGAAATAAATTTCCGCTACTTGCCGTATGTTATGGAGCGCAATTACTTGCTCAAAAAAATGGCGGAAATGTTAATGCATCCGCAACCAGAGAATACGGCAGGGCAAATCTCCACAAAATAAATACTGATAATCCGTTACTTAAAGGACTAACTCCTAATACTCAAGTTTGGATGTCGCATGGAGATACTATTTCTCATATTCCAAACAATTTTAAAATTATTGCAAGCACATCTACAGTTGACATTGCAGGATTTTATATTGAAAATGAACCAACATATGGAATCCAATTTCATCCGGAAGTGTACCATACAACCCAAGGAACGGACTTGCTTAAAAACTTTGTTGTTGATATTTGTAAATGTTCTTCTTCGTGGACATCAGGCTCATTTATAGATAATACAGTTAAATCTCTTAAAGATACACTTAAAGATGATAAAGTAATTTTAGGACTCTCTGGAGGTGTAGATTCTTCTGTTGCCGCAGTATTATTAAACAAAGCAATCGGTAAAAATCTTATTTGTATTTTTGTTGATAATGGTTTGTTAAGAAAAAATGAATTTGAAGATGTGTTGGATTCGTATAAACATTTAGGTCTTAATGTTATAGGCGTTAATTCTAAAGATAAATTTTATAATGCTTTGAAAGGTATTGCAGATCCCGAAAGAAAAAGGAAAGCCATTGGTAAAACCTTTATCAGAGTTTTCGAGGAAGAGGCAAAGAAAATTAAAAATGCTAAATATTTGGCACAAGGCACGATATATCCTGATGTTATTGAATCTGTTTCGGTTAAGGGTCCTTCTGCTACAATTAAATCACATCATAATGTTGGCGGATTGCCAAAAAGAATGGGATTAAAACTTGTTGAACCTTTAAGAGAATTATTTAAGGATGAAGTGCGTAGAGTAGGAGCTGCTCTTGAAATGCCGCTTCATTTACTTAAAAGACATCCTTTTCCTGGACCGGGACTTGGAATTCGCATTATCGGAAGTGTTACTCCTGAAAAAGTAAGAATACTACAAGAAGTTGATTATATTTTTATTAATGGATTGAAAACTCATGATCTCTATGATAAAGTATGGCAGGCTTTTGCTGTTCTTCTGCCTGTTAAATCTGTGGGAGTAATGGGAGATGAAAAAACTTATGAAAATGTTGTTGCATTACGTTCTGTTGGCTCAACCGACGGTATGACTGCGGATTGGTCGCATTTGCCGTATGAATTTCTTGCGAAAATGTCTAATGAAATAATTAATAATGTTAAGGGTGTTAATCGTGTAGTTTATGATATAAGTTCAAAACCGCCTGCAACAATTGAGTGGGAATAAAAATATTATGAAGATGAAAAAAAGCTTTCTGTTATTCGGTTTCTTATTTATATTATCGATATTTCAAATTAATGCTCAAGAGGTTGATAATCCCATTGATAATGTTGATACCTTACAATTCAATTACAACCTTACAAAGTCAGACAATATTCAGTGGATTGAAGATGAGTTAATGTATCTGCATATTGTTGCTCTTAAGCAAACTCTATTCTCAATTTCAAAACTTTATAATATTTCTATTGATGAAATTTTATTGATAAATAAATTAAATTCTGCGGATGATATTAAAGCCGGACAAATACTTTTGATTCCTGCAAGAAATCTTGACCCGAAAAAATATCCGAAAAAAGAAAGTGAACAAAAAACTCAAACTGATGAACCCAACCATCTAGAAACATCTCATAATCTTCTTCAAGATACATTAAACTACTATTATGTTTATGTAAAGCAAAAGGAAACTTTATATCATCTTAGCCATGAATATAATGTTGATATTGATGATATTAAAAAAGCGAATGATGGTTTGTTAGACGGGCTTAAAGCTTATACAACAATAAGAATTCCAAAACCTAAGAAAATTGAAGAAGTTATTGAAGAGGAAATTACTGTTTCAATTCCCGAAAATTTGATTGAACCCGCGATAATTATTGATACTGTCGCTGTTAAACTTGTTGAACACATTGTTCAACCAAGGGAAACGCTTTATAAGATCGCAAAAGAATATTCGATCTCTACAGATGATATTATAAAATATAATCCTTCGGCAGCAAAGAGGGTTAAAAAGAATCAGGTTCTTTTGATTCCTGTTTATCAAATTGAACAAGAAGAAATTAAAATTGAAACGGGAATCATTTCAGGTATAGATACTTCTACACTTGAGTCGATAACTGTTGATATTGAAGATTTAGAGGTCATAAAAAGTAAAAGAAAGTTTAAAGTTGCTTTATTAATGCCCCTGTATTTCGAGGAAGATAGAAACTTAACTGTAGATGAAATTACCGGTAAAATTGTTTCAGGCACATCTAAGCCTTTCAGATTTATTCAATTTTACCAAGGGGCAAAAATTGCCTTGGATTCTTTAGCCAAAGCCGGAATGAATGTTGATTTGCAAATTTTTGATGTTGACGAAAGTTACTCAAAAGCGCAAAAGCTTGTAAATAATAATGCCCTGAAAGATTTTGATTTGATAATAGGACCTTTCTACAAACAAGCATATAACTTAATTTGTAATTACGTATCTAAGTTTGGAATACCAATTGTTAATCCTACAACTGCTTTAAGAGAAAATGTATGTGATTATGATAAGACGTTCAAATTAACCGTAGATAATACAACAAAACTAAGTTATATAGCTAATTATATACTTGTAAACTATCCTGATGCAAATATTGTTTTCTATTTTCAAAAAACTCCTACTGAATCTCAAAAAGAAGAGATGCAGTATTTGCAGAATCGTTTGGACAAAGCAATTCCTGAAAGAATAAAATTTTCAAATGTTGATTTATATAATTTGATTGTTGAACAATCGGTTTTGGACTCTACTTTATCCGAAGGACAGATTTTTAAAAATATTTATTTGGAAAATATTTTGTTAAGTAAAAATGAACTTATTGAACATCCTGCCGAATTTACTTATGTGAATAATAATATAAAAATTTTTGATTATTCAATAAGCGGAGTTGCAGGTTATACGAAATATCTTAGCCCGGCAAGAGCAAATATAGTTATTAGTTTTACGGAAGATAATTCCGGAATTATTGATAATTTATCAAGATTAAATAGCTTGGCCGGAAAGTATGAAATTCATTTGTTCGGAAATGAATACTGGTTGATGAGCGAATTGGATTATCAATCTTTGCGAAACGTTGATTTTCATATTTGTACAAACAGATTAATCGATTATAACGATATAAGAGTAAATGATTTTATTAATAATTATTCTCAAGTATTTATTTCCGAACCTGGCAGATATGCTTTTTTAGGATTCGATATAGTTTATTACTTCGGTAAAATGCTCTATCTTTTTGATAATGATTTTACAAAATATATTTCAACGGTGAAATATAACGGATTGGAATATTCAATGTTTTATAATAAAACTACTGATATTAGTGGTTTTGAGAATTTTTCATCGGGTATTTATGTTATACGTAATTATCAATGGCTGTTGATGCCGAGCGATGATTATATCTGGAATAGAATATCCGTTGATTTGGAAACAATTCGCTAATTATAGTTCACCATTCTCTGTAAAGCTATAATATGAATCTACGGTAATTATTAAATGATCCACAATATTTATATCAAATAATTTCCCTATTTCAACCATCTTCTGCGTTATTTTTCTGTCTTGATCACTTGGCATAATACTTCCCGAAGGATGATTATGACATAGAATTATTGCCGAAGCTAAGACATCAACGGCAATCTTAAATATTCGTCGCGGATCAACAATGGTTGAATTAACACCACCTTCACCTACAACCTGTTTTGAAATTACTTTTAAGTTTCGTGCCAAATAGATCACCCAAAACTCTTCATATTTACTAAATCCGATTATTGGCCACATTAATGAATAAATATCTTTACTTGATTTAAGAAATATTGCTTCCTTTGTTGTTTCCTTGCAGCAACGAATTCCTAATTCTAAGGCTGCAATTACTGTTATTGCCTTTGTGTTGCCTATACCTTTCATTTTCTTTAATCCGCAAATCTCATTCTGAGTTATCTGTTTCAAACTATTATTATTTTCTCTCAAAATTTTATATGCTAAGCTTAAGGCATTATCATCTTTTGAACCTGTTCGCAGTAATATTGCTAACAGTTCGGTATTTGTCATATTCTTGACACCTTTTTCCAACATCTTCTCACGAGGCTTATCTTCCTCTGCAAAAGATTTCATATTGAAACTTTTGTTTTCATTATATATTTTGTTCATAAATTTTTACATCTGTAATGTTTTATATGAAATTGTTTTCATTCATATTGCAAAATATGCACGAATGTACCCCATAATTAATATCCATTAACCTTGTTAATAATAGTTAATTTTTTACGACTAAAAGTTATTCTTATGATATATAATAAATTAAAGATATAATTATGAAAGGCGAAAAGAAATTGGAGTTTAAGAATTTAAAAATAGAGGAAATATTAAATTATAATAATATTGAACTTTACAGTTATTTATATATTCATGAATATCCGAAAGTTAGATCTTATATTTTGTCAAATAACGGGAAATTAGACGATGTGGATGATGTGTTTCAAGAGATAATGTTGATTCTTTTTAATAAATATGAAATAAATGATTTCACTTCAATTCAAGCATCGGCGTTGATAATTAAGATAGCGAAAAATATTTGGTTACAGACTTTTAGGAAGAGAAAACCGGCAACTTGTAACGAAGTATCGGATAATATTGTTGATAACTCCGCTTATGATGCAATAATTAATCTTGACGGAAAAATACTTGACGCGGAAGAAACAGTTGAGAATCTAATTATTAAACACATCAAAATGTTGAATGATGACAACAGGAGAATCTTTCTACTTTATATTAACCGTTACAGAGCTAAGAGAATAGCAGAGATTATGGGCTATAACGGAGGCGAAAATTATGTGAGGAAAAAGATCAGGCTATGTAAACTTTCTCTTTTACACAGAATTAAGAATGATCCGGAGTTTAAAACACTGTAAATCTTATTTGGAATTCATGTTCTTTAGCCGTTTTTATTTATGTTTTGTAGAGAAAATAATTTTACTTGTCAATTTTTATTTTAGGCAAGTTCGTGCTGGAATCATAATCAACGGTAATTTTCGATTTATTCTTACCCATATTTTCTAGAATGACTGTTTCAGAAATAGGATCTTCAATATACTTTTGAATTGCTCTATGGAGAGGTCTTGCGCCGTATTGAATATCCCATTCGTTATTTATGATATGCTCAATTAATTCATCTGTAACACGCAAACTAATATTAAGATCTTTCATTCTATTCGCTATTTCCTTTATTTCTAGAGCGATGATATCCTTAATATTATCCTTATTCAAAGAATTGAAAATTATAACTTCGTCAATTCTATTTAAAAATTCCGGAGAGAAATTCTTTTTAAGAGCTTTATCAATAATACTTCTTGATTTTTCAATAAGATTATCATCGGAATTTGCATTGAACCCAACGCCTCCGCCGAATTCCTTAACTTGGCGGGTGCCAATGTTGGAAGTCATGATTATTATTGTATTTCTGAAATCAATTTTTCTTCCGAGCCCGTCAGTCATAAAGCCGTAATCCAACATTTGCAATAAAATATTATAAATATCAGGATGTGCTTTTTCAATTTCATCAAGTAAAACAACTGAGTATGGTTTACGTCTGACCTTTTCAGTAAGTTGTCCTCCTTCTTCATAACCCACATATCCCGGAGGTGCTCCGATTAATCTTGAAACATTATGTTTTTCAGAATATTCGCTCATATCAATACGAATCAATGAATCTTCGGAATCAAACATAGTTTCTGCAAGAGTTTTCGCCAAATGTGTTTTTCCGACTCCAGTCTGACCAAGGAAAATGAAACTCCCAATAGGTTTGTTCGGGTTTTTAAGTCCGGCACGGTTTCTTCTGATTGCTTTCGATATTTTAATCACAGCTTCATCCTGACCGATTACTTTGTTTGTAAGTTCTTTTTCAAGATTAATAAGTTTATCTGTTTCGTTGCTGGATATTCTGTTTACAGGAATACCTGTCATCATGGATACAACTTCCGCAACATCTTCTTCGACAACCTTTACAGGATTATTCTCTGTTTCATTTTTATGCTTGGTCCATAAATAATTAATCTTTTGTTGCAGTTTTTTTATTTCCTGATTTATTTTATCGGCATCTTCATATCTCTCTTCAAATATAGCATTTGCTTTATCTTCTTGAAGCTTGGTTACTTTTTTCTCGCTTGATTGAATCGATTTCGGTAGTACAAAATGCTTAATATGAACTCTTGCTCCTGCTTCATCCATCGCATCAATAGCTTTATCAGGAAGAAATCTATCAGTAATATATCTATTAGTTAATGTTACACAGGCTTTAATCGCATCAGAAGCATATTTAACATTATGATGTTTTTCGTATTTGTCTTTAATCTTATTTAAGATTTGAATAGTTTCTTCAACGGAAGTAGGTTCAATAACAACTTTCTGAAAACGACGCTCTAAAGCAAGATCTTTTTCAAGATATTGACGATATTCATCAAAAGTACTTGTTCCGATACATTGGATTTCCCCTTTTGCCAATGCAGGTTTAAAAATGCTGGAAGCATCCATTGCACCTGCAGCATTACCCGCACCTATAAGAGAATGAATCTCATCGATAAAAAGAATAATATTACGGTTTTGTTTTAATTCATCAATAATCACCTTAATCCGTTTTTCAAAATCACCACGGTATTTAGTGCCGGCAACAACAGAAGCCAAATCTATTGAAAAAATTCTCTTTTCGAATAAATTTTGTGGTACTTGTTTTTTTACTATGCGCATTGCCAGTCCTTCAACCATTGCAGATTTACCAACTCCGGACTCTCCAATAATAATAGGATTATTTTTCTTTCTTCTGCTTAATATTTGTGCCATCCTTTCCAGTTCTTTGTCGCGACCTACGAGTGCGTCAAGATTTCCGGCTTCCGCCTCGGCAGTAACATCTGTGCCAAAGGTAGTTAAAATCGATTTTCCCGATTCGATACTCGAAAGAAAATTATCATCATCAAATCCTGGATTTTCAAACATATTATCATTTTCTTCGTCATCATCTGAGAAAAATGAATTATTGATAATATCGTCTTCCTTATTTTTATCATCCTCAATATTATAATCGGATTCAAACTCTAAATATTTTATTGCCAGAGATTTTATATGTTTGTAATCGACATTGTATTTAGCAAGAAGAGATTTGATAAAGCTGTCTTCAATTTTAAAAATAGCGCTCAATAAATGAAAAGGTTGTATTTTGTTTGAGTTGTAAGTACGAAGTTCTATTGCCGCTAAACTTAGTGCACGTTGGGCAGTAACATCAAGAGGAAAATTATTTGAGGAAGTTTTTATAACAGTGGTTAAACCTTGAGAAGAATCTAAATGTTGTTCTATAGCTTCTTTTATTTCCTTAAGATTATGTTGAATGTCTTGTAATATATATGTGATCATATTATCCGGTTTTCTAATAATCCCAAGAAATAAATGTTCAATGGTAATTACTGGAGAACCAAGTCTTTCTGCTTCCTCCCTGCTAAAAGTTAGCACTAAGGATAATTCGTCGGATGGTTTAAAAATCATACAAATGAAAAATTTCTGCAAAAATATAATCAATATCCATATAAAAAAGAAAAAAAGTAATAAAATTATTAACATAATAATATTTAACAATTACTTGTGGTAATATTGTTGATAACTCAAGAAAAAAATACCATTTTTTCGAAAAAAATCACTATCTTTGTAGTTTAGAAAAGTATAATATAACTTATTGAAATAAAGACTATTAAATATGGATGAAATAGGAGGAAAAATAGTTCCTGTAAATATTGAAGAGCAGATGAAATCGGCTTATATTGATTATTCGATGTCGGTTATTGTTTCACGTGCTTTGCCAGATGTTAGAGACGGTTTAAAACCTGTACATAGAAGAGTATTGTTCGGTATGCTTGGTATCGGAGTAAGAGCTTCCGGTACCACAAAGAAATCTGCCCGTATTGTCGGTGAAGTTTTAGGTAAATATCACCCTCACGGCGATTCTTCGGTGTATGAAGCTATGGTTCGTTTGGCACAACCTTGGTCAATGAGATATATGATGGTTGAAGGCCAAGGAAACTTCGGTTCTATAGATGGTGACGGAGCGGCAGCAATGCGTTATACAGAAGCGAAGCTTACACGTTTGGCAGAAGAGATGCTTGCAGATATTAATAAGAATACTGTTGATATGCAGAATAACTTTGATGATTCTACTAAAGAACCGACAGTTCTCCCTGCAAAGATACCTTATTTGTTAGTGAACGGCGCCTCCGGTATTGCTGTAGGTATGGCTACAAATATGGCTCCACATAATCTCACTGAAGTTTTGGAAGGAATTATAGCTTACCTTGATAATAATGATATTGAAATTTCGGAATTGATACATTATATTAAAGCTCCTGATTTTCCGACAGGTGGAATTATTTATGGTTACGAAGGAGTTAAGGAAGCTTTTGAAACGGGTAGGGGAAGAATAATTGTTCGCGGTGAAGCCAATGTTGAAGAAGATAATTCCGGAAAAGAAACAATTATTGTTACCTCAATACCTTATCAAGTTAATAAGGCGGAAATGATTAAAAAAACTGCCGATCTCGTTAACGATAAAAAAATTGAAGGTATTTCGGAAATCAGGGATGAAACCGATAGAAACGGTATACGCATTGTATATGAACTTAAAAGAGATGCAATGAGTAGTGTCGTGTTAAACAAATTGTACCAATATACTGCTTTACAATCTTCATTTAATGTCAATAATATCGCTCTTGTAAAAGGCCGTCCGATGTTGTTGAATGTTAAACAAATGATTGAACATTATGTTGCTCATCGGTTGGAAGTACTTATTAGAAAAACGAAATTCGAATTAGATGAAGCCAAGAAACGTGCACATATCCTCGAAGGCTTACTTATAGCTCTTGATCATATTGATGAAATAATTCAACTCATCAAAGAAAGCGAATCTCCTGAAGTTGCTAAAAATGAACTGATGATTAGATTCGGGCTTTCCGAAGAACAGGCGAAAGCTATTCTTGATATGCGTCTCGCCCGGTTAACCGGTTTAGAAAGAGATAAATTGAAAGAGGAATATCAGGAATTAATGGATAAAATTAATCATTTAAATAAAATTCTTGATGAGCCTGAATTCCAAAATCAAATTTTGAAAGAAGAATTTATTCTAATGAAAGAAACTTATGGTGATGCAAGAAGAACAAAAATTGAATATTCCGTTACCGATTTCAAGATAGAAGATCTTATTAGTAATGAAAAAGTTGTAGTTACTATTACTAATAAAGGTTATATCAAAAGAACCCCATTGAGTGAATATAGACAACAAAGAAGGGGAGGCACTGGTGCGAAAGGCTCCGGAGCCCGTGATGAAGATTTTATTGAACATATTTTTGTTGCTCATGCTCATAATTATATGCTATTCTTCACAAGCAGCGGTAAATGTTTTTGGCTCAGAGTGTTTGAAATTCCAGAAGGAGCAAAAGCTTCAAAGGGTAGGGCGGTTCAGAACTTAATAGCTATTCCAGCGGAAGATACAATTAGAGCTTTCATAAATGTTGATAATCTTTCCGATAAGGATTACATAAATAATAATTTTATTATTCTTTGTACACGTTACGGAATTATTAAGAAGACATCGCTTGAGGCATACTCACGTCCGCGTCAAAATGGAATTATTGCAGTTAATATTAAGGATAATGATGAATTACTCGAAGCCAGACTGACAACCGGTAATAATCATATCATTATGGCAACTACAAAGGGTAGGGCAATCAGATTCCCCGAATCGAAAGTAAGACCTATGGGTAGAAATGCCACAGGTGTTAAAGCCGTTACTCTTAATGGCAATGACGACTTTGTAATCGGTATGATTTGTCCTGATGATGAAAATGGTGATATTCTTGTTGTTTCTGAAAATGGTTATGGTAAAAAATCCAAACTCGATGATTATAGAATAACCAACAGAGGCGGTAAGGGTGTTAAAACTATCAATATTACTGAAAAAACTGGCATGCTCATTGCAATAAAGGATGTTATGATTAATGATGATATTATAATTATCACACGTTCAGGACTATTGATTAGAATGCCGGTATCTCAAATGCGAGTATCTGGCAGAGCTACTCAGGGAGTTCGATTAATCAATATCAAAGATAATGATGCGATTGCAGCGGTAACTCGAGTACAATTCTCTGAGGAAGATATTGAAGATGAACAGGATGATGAAAACAATGATATTGAAATATCATCCGAAACAAACGAAAATAATGATCAAGCATCGGATGATAGTATTAATGATAATGAATCTGAAAAAAATTAATTAATAAATAAATTATAAACTTTAAAATTCGGAATATGAAAAAGATTTTTGTTATTTTAATTGCTGTCTTAATCCCAGTTACAGCAATTTTTGCTCAAAGAGTTGAGATACAAAATGCCTCAAACTATTCAAGAAACAATGATTTAACCCGTGCTATTGAAAGTGCTGAAAAAGCTACTAAAGATCCCGAAACATCAAAAGATAGTAAAGCTTGGTATCTTAAAGGTACAATTTTGTTGAAACTTGATGATATGTATTCTATTTATAATGCAGCTAAAACAGGTTTGACACAAACGGAATATAATAAAGAATTAGCTCCTTTTAATGCTGAAGAACCAAATGCTCCTTTAAAACCAAATTCATCGAAGAAAATTAAGCTGGATGATGGTTCCAGAATAACACAAGCAACTTATCAATATGATGTTATTGTGAAATTTGATGCTAACGGTAAACTGTTTGAAGCAAGCGAACCAACAAACGGCAGATTTTTAAAAGAGTATAATAATGATCTACTGGATGTGGCTTTTGATGCTTTTCAAAAAGCGATTGAATATAATAATGACGAAGAAAGTGTTACAAACGCTAAAATAAATCTTAGTGTTATTTCACAACGTTATTTTAATCAAGCAGTTAATCAATATCAGAATAAAAATTACATGGATGCATCTTCAAATTTTGAAAAATCGTTCTTAATGAAGAAAAATTTCTTTAATCAGTTTGATTCGGTAAGCTATGAATATGCTAATAATGCAATTAAAATGTATATGCAGGAAAGTCTTGCAAATAATGATACTGCAACATATATGGCTACATGTGCAATGGGTGCTCAAAAATTTCCAGATGATGTTTTTTATGTTATTTCAGAAGCAAATATTTGGTTGGCCAAAAATGAACCGGAAAAAGTTATTCAATCTTTAGAAAAGGCGATGACAATGGTTACTGACAATGCAACTATTTTTTACGCAATAGGTGTTAATTACGGTGCACTTCATAATGTTGATAAATCTGTAGAAGCATATAAAAAGGCTATTGAAATTGATCCTAAATTTTTTGATGCATATTATAATTTAGCTGCGATTTATGTTAATACCGGTAATGAATTTTTGAAGGAAGCTAATAATTTACCGATTAGCGAAAATGAAAAATATGAGGAATTAAAAAAGAAATCCGAAGATTATTACCAATTAGCAATTCCTTATTTAGAAAAAGCTCATGAATTAGATAAAACTGATATTAATGTTTTAAATACTTTGAGAGAAATTTATGTAAAAATACAGAGACTTGATGATGCTAAAAAGATTAAAGAATTAATTGATGAATTAAAAGCTGCCGAATAATCTATTTTAAACTTTATTAGTGATAGAAAGAGGAGGATATATAAATTATGTTCTCCTTTTTAATTATTATATTATTTAACATAATATTAATTATAGGACAAATAAATATATAAAATTATATCAAAAAAATTTTAACTTTGCATTAAATTATACAAAATTATTTACTAACTAAATTTTTAAATCTAATGAAAAAAATCAAAACATTATTGGCATTAATAATGCTACTTGTTACAACAGGTCCGATCTGGGGACAAATAACGGTTTCAGCTCCATTAACCGTTAATGTAATTTCTCAAAGTGCAGACGAAGCGACTATTACCGTTGTCTGTGTATATTCTAATGGGCAACAAGATGCCGAATTGAGGACAATTCCAATTTATAGAAAAGTTCCCGGAAATTATCATGGTTCCGGTTCAACAGTATTTTCAATTGTTACTAATAGTACAAACTTTTATTTAACTAATATAATACTTGTTATAAGCACAGATGATGGTGAATATACGACACTGACATATAACAATTTTGTTTCAAATGTTTCTGTAGATTTCAGATCTAAAAATGGATTAAATTAAATCAGTTCGATTAACCACGATTTAATTTTTCAGACAAATAGTATTTTTAAAACAAGAAAGCCGGCTCATTACAAGACCGGCTTTTGTATTTAATGTGAACCCGGAGGGGTTCGAACCCCCAACCTGCTGATCCGTAGTCAGCCACTCTAATCCAATTGAGCTACGGGTCCAAAAAAGATTTGCAAAAATACAAAATAATTAGTAATTAACAATTAAATAATCAATTATTTTTTACTAAGAACTGTTGAATTAATCACATCCGGAAATTAATAAACCAAAATCCCGGAAATATTCCATGCGCTAAAACTTTGACCTTCTTTTCTTCCCTGCGGAATACATATACTTAACTTGTGTTTTCCCTTAGTAATTTGCGGATAAAAGATTTCTATAGGATTGGTTATGGTTCCGGGACACCAGCCGGAACGGCTGTAATCCGATGATGATAAACCATTGGAAAAATTTCCCGAACATGGATTTCTTTCTCTATAACTGGCACAATCATATCTCCATGGAATTATTGATATTTTTGAATTATCTAACTGAATTTCATTTGGTTTTTTGTTGAATTCATCACCGCCGCCCCAACCGCCGTGTCCGGTTGAGATATAACTTATAACAGCATCATTTATATCGTGTTCGAGTTTAAAATCAAGGTTTAAAGTGTCTGTATCAAAAAAGTCGGGATAATCTTGTCCATCCATTTCCATTAAGTTCAAAGTACAAAATAATGGTATAACATTCTGTTCTTCAACATCAGGATTTCCGGGATGAAATTTAATATCAAGATTAATAATATGTCCGTACTTATCATAATTTCCTATGAAAACTCCCAATAATACTTTATTGCTTAATAATGGTACTAAATGACTTACATCGTGTTTAAAGACAATTGAATCGTACCAGTTATAATTTCCATATTCAAGATAATTGTATTTTCTTGTTCCGAAAGACGTATAAAACCTCATTAATTCTACCGGCGGTGAATAATTATCGGTCATTAGCATTCCGTAGTGTTTTTTACCTTTCTTATCAGTAAAATATGGTAGACAATCAATACCATTCTTCATTCCGTCATAAAATGATAATTCTTTATCCATTGGAACAACAAAAACGCTACCTGTTCTGTCATAAGCATCACCATCGGAATACTGGCTTAATTCAACAAAAATATTATACTTCCAGGTGCTATCAGGTAAATCAATCATTTTACAAATTATTGTGCCGTTTCCGAAGATCAGTAAACTATCGGTTATTAATTCATTTGAAACTTCAATTGACGGATCATAACATATTCTTTGATTGGAGAATACATTAACAGTTTTGACATGCATTTCATTGATTCTTTTCTGATATTCGGATGCCGGTAAAATTGTACCGAAATCTTCAGGTAAAAATTTTTGTTGTTTATTTGAGTAGTCGATTTTTATTGCCTCCTCTACTCTATTTCCATTATATATTGTCTTTAGAATTAATCCTTTAGTTATTCCGAAATGCGAATTGGGAGTAATAACATATTTAGAATCTTCAAGATAAAATATTTCAATAATATTAGAATTGATTATAACTTTTGCCTTTTTACAACTCAATCCTAAGATTTCTTCTGTTTCATTCAGATATTCCCAATTTTGTTGGAAAATAATATCTGACTCTGAGGTTATTATCTCATCACTAATTAATTTGTATGATTTAAAAACTTTATTATTATCGATATCAATATATGTCTTCGAATTAGAAATTTCATCATTTTTTATAAAGTAAATAATAGATGAATTAGAAGAAGATTCGGATATAGTAAAATTTACTGAATCAATATTATCATTAAAACTTCTCTGATAAGTAACTTTTACGCATTTATCTTGTGAAAAAGAAAAATCAAAAGATAAAAATAATATTGATAATAAGAACAATCTCTTAAAATGCTTCATACTTTCGATAATTATGTTTTAATCGTATCAAAATTTCTACCATAAACACCTTCAACTCTTGAAACCGACAAAAAAGCGTTAGGATCAATTTCCTTTACTGTTTTTAATATTTTTACCTTTTCTTGTCGATGAACAATAATAAACAAGACTTCGGTATCAGATTTGTTATACCAACCAATTGCGGGAATGACTGTTACTCCCCTACCAATATCATTAGCGATTGCATTCGCTATTTCGGCATACTTAGGTGAAATAATCATAAATTGGTAAGATTGTCTATTACCATTTAAAGTGATATCGAGCACATAAGAGAAAACCCACATTACTACAAGGCCAAAAACAACTTTTTCAACATCGCGAAAAACTAAGAAAAATAATACAACAACAATTGCATTAAAGTACATGCTGACTCTTCCGGGACTGATGTTTTTATGCTTATTGATTATCAGAGCAATAATATCCGTTCCTCCCGTATTTCCACCGAAATTAAAAACAATCCCCAAACCGACTCCTGATAATGCTCCGCCGATTAATGCATTCATAAAAGGTTGATCTGCTACTAAGGGTTCAGTGAAAAATTTTTGCAATATAATCAACATTACCGAGGACATTGTAACACCAATAAGTGATAATTTTACGAATTTCCAACCCATTATTTTATAAGCAATTATCAATAAAATAATGTTAGCAACAAATGTTGTAATACCTACAGGGATACCGGTAACATAATACAGAATCATTCCTAATCCGGTAAATCCACCGCTAATCAATTGTGACGGAATTATGAAAGCGGCTAATGCAAATGTGTAAATCAACATACCGAAGAACATGCCAGCGTATGATTTCACTGCATCAAAAGTCGAACGGAATATTTTACTTTTTGTTTTCATTTTGTACGTTTATTAAAAAAGGGCAAGCTACTAATAACCTGCCCTATGTTTGTGTTAATTACATTTTCTAATATTAATCACCTAAAGTTGCAACCATAACAGCTTTGATTGTATGAAGCCTGTTTTCAGCTTCATCAAAAACTAAAGACATTTGAGATTCAAAAACTTCTTCTGAAACTTCCATTTCCGATATACCGAATTTTTGGAATATCTCTTCTCCTATTGAAGTTTCACGATTGTGGAAAGCCGGTAAGCAGTGTAAAAATTTAACGTTAGGATTACCTGTTTTTTTCACAACATCCATATTAACTTGGTACGGAAGCATTAATTTAATTCTTTTTTCCCATTCTTCTGGAGCTTCACCCATAGAAACCCAAACGTCGGTATATAAGAAATCAACACCTTTAACACCTTCAGCAACATTGTCTGTTAAAGTAATTTTAGCACCCGTTTCTTTTGCAATTTCCAAACATTCATCAACTAATTCCTTAACCGGAAGAAAAGCTTTAGGAGCAACAGCTCTGAAATCCATACCCATTTTTGCGGCGCCTACCATTAAGGAATTACCCATATTGTTTCTTGCGTCACCTAAATAGGCAAAAGAAACCTTATTCAATGGTTTGTCAATATTTTCCATCATTGTTAAAAAGTCTGCTAAAATTTGCGTCGGATGGAATTCTGTAGTTAATCCGTTCCAAACAGGAACACCGGCATATTTGCCTAATGTTTCAACGATGTCCTGAGAATATCCCCTGTATTCTATTCCGTCATACATTCTACCTAGAACCCTTGCGGTATCTTTCATAGATTCTTTTTTACCCATCTGTGAGCCTGCAGGACCTAAATAAGTAACTTTGGCTCCTTGGTCAAAAGCAGCAACTTCAAATGCGCAGCGAGTACGTGTAGAATCTTTTTCAAAAAGCAAAACAATATTTTTACCTTTTAAATTTTGTTGTTCTGTACCTGTATACTTTGCAGCTTTAAGGTTTGCTGATAAATCAAGCAAATGTTTAATTTCTTTTGGAGTAAAATCCAATAATTTTAAGAAATTTCTGTTTCTAAGATTAAATGCCATTTCTTTTAAGAATTTGATTACTAATAATATATTTTGTTAAATGATTTTTATAAAAATTTGTGCAAATATAGAAATATAATTGATAATCGACAATTATTTGTGTTCAAAACATAAAGTGCGAAATTATCAAATCTAAATTAAATAAATATTTTTATATATCATAATCTTCAACTTTTCAAACTCCTCTGCCGTCAGTTTTTTATTTGACATGATATATTGCTGCATAACAAATTCTTTTGTTTTGTACGATGGTTGCATGTAATAATATTCATTTAGATGTAATCCGTAACGTTCGTAGAATTTAATTCTGCGTTGTGACATTTCATTATCAGGAACTTCAACTTCTAAGGTGATCAGTTTTGAAGTCTTAGCAAAGAAATCATTGAGAAATCTCCCACCTAATCCGCTATTTCTCATTTTTACATCAATAGCAAAATGCTCTATATGAATAAAATTATCAAATTCCCAATAACCGATAATACCACGATTTTCACTATTTTCAGTTATAATAAAAAAATTATATTCAGGATTATTTCTTGATATTAACACATCAAAATCCGGTCTTTCATCCTCAGGGAAAGAATGTTCCAATAGTTCTTTAGAAAATTTCTTATTTTCATCAGTATATTTTATTAAATCAATCATATCTAATAATTTTAGTTTTTTATCCAAATACTATAAAGATGCTTTTAATTTATTTTATCTATCTTAAAGTTATTCATTTCCATAAAGTTTTTTTATCAAATCTTTTCTGCCGATTTTATTTAATACTCTCGTTATCTCCATTTTATTTTCCGGTTTGTGCCAAAACAAGAATAAATTTTGTTGTTTTTTATCCTGAATACTTTTGGCCGTATAAACTTTTTCTTTAGTGTATGGATTAATTCCGGCGTAATAAATAGTTGTTGATAAAGTCATTGGTGTTGGTGTAAAAGTTTGAACTTGCTCCGGATGGTAATGTGACCTTTTTGTTTCAATGGCAAGTTCAGCCATATCACTTATCGTACAAGCAGGATGAGCTGAAATAAAATACGGAATCAACTGATATTTTAAATTATTATCACGACAAATCTTATCAAAGATATTATTAAACTGGTTATAAACCTTAAAAGACGGTTTTCTCATTATTTCCAGAACATTATTACTGCAATGTTCCGGTGCAACTTTTAATCTTCCGCCGGTATGGTATTTTATAACAGTTTGTGCATATTCATAAACTTTATATTTTCTGGCTTTATCAGTTTCTTTCGGGAAAAACATGTCATATCTTATTCCGCTACCTATAAAAATATGCTTTATTTTCGAATTCTTTTTTACTTCGTAATAAAGTTCTAATAATGGTTGATGATCGAAATTTAGATTTGAACAAATTTCCGGATATATACAACTGGTCTTTCTACATTTTTTACATTTTTGAATATCTTCGCCGCGCATTTTATACATATTGGCGGACGGCCCCCCTAAATCGCTGATTGTTCCGCCGAAATCTGGCATTTGCGAGATAATATCAACTTCTTTTAAAACAGATTCTGCAGAACGCGAGCTAATAAATTTTCCTTGATGCGCCGAAATTGTACAAAAGGCACAGGCTCCAAAGCATCCGCGATGGATGTTTATAGAATTTTTTATCATGTTGTATGCAGGAATTTCTCCGCGTTTCAGGTATTTCGGATGCGGTTTACGAGTATAGGGAAGTTCATATATTTCATCTAGTTCTTTTGAACTTGCAGGTTCATTTTGCTTGGTAATTATAACATATTCATCATTAGTTTTTTCAATCAAAGTTTTTCCGGAAAACAAATTAGAGTTTTGTTCAATTATTTTAAAATTTTCTGCAAAATCAAACTTGCTCTTTAATTGTTCTTCATGTGATTTTAATTCGATATAATTTTCTTCTTTTAAAGAATTAATCATACCTTTTTTTAATGTAAATCCAATCTGATTTATTTCCGATAATAAATGATGATTCGAATCTTCTTTTAATAATGAATTGATACCATATTTCTCTACAAATTTCAAAATATCTGCTATTGGTTTTTCTCCCATTCCGTAAACAAGAACATCTGCCTTACTATCTAATAAAATCGGTTTCTTTAAAGAATCAGACCAGTAATCGTAATGAGTTAATCTTCGCATTGAAGCTTCAATTCCGCCGAGAATTATCGGAACATCAGGAAATAATTCTTTCAAAATATTTGAATAAACAATTGAAGCGTAATCAGGACGAAATCCGAATTTTCCACCGGGAGTATAAGCATCATCGGATCTAAGTCTTTTGTTTGCAGTATATCTATTCAGCATAGAATCCATATTACCAGCAGTTACGCCGAAAAAATACTTCGGTTTACCGAGCTTCTTAAAATCGCGAAGGTCGTCTTGCCAATTTGGCTGCGGAAGAATTGCGACTTTTAATCCTTTACTTTCGATAACTCTTCCTATAACGGCAGCACCAAACGAAGGATGATCAACATAGGCATCTCCGGACACAATAATAACATCAGCCTGTTCCCAAGCTAATTTATTCATTTCATCTTTGGTTATCGGTAGCGGAGCCGTATTTTTCATCTTAATTTTATGCAAAAGTACTAAAATTAATATAACTTTGCGGTCCTGAAATTTAAACGAAAAGAATATGTGCGGAATAGTTGGATACATCGGAAAAAAAGACGCTTACGAAATTTTAATTAAGGGTTTACACAGGCTTGAATATAGAGGCTACGACAGTGCGGGAATAGCATTAATTAATGATAATAACGATTTGGTTGTTTATAAGACTAAAGGTAAAGTTGCCAACTTAGAAAGTTATGTTGCAAATTTGGATTGTAGCGGCAGCACAGGAATCGCGCATACACGCTGGGCTACACACGGAGAACCTAATGACATTAATGCTCATCCTCATTTTTCCGGATCGAAATCTTTAGCCTTAATTCACAATGGAATTATCGAAAACTATAGACCTCTTAAAGAGGAATTAATCAGTCAGGGTAAAACTTTTGTTAGTGATACGGACACTGAGGTTTTAATTCAATTAATTGAGTTCATGCAAGAATCTCATAATTGCGATTTATTTACGGCAGTTCAGATGGCTTTAAATAGTATCGTCGGAGCTTATGCAATTGCCGTAATAAATAAAAATGATCCGAAAACTATGATAGTTGCCCGTAAAGGGAGTCCGCTTATCATAGGAATCGGAGAAAATGAGTTTTTTGTAGGTTCGGATGCAACGCCTATTGTTGAATATACAGATAAAGTTATTTATTTGGAAGAAGAACAAATTGCAATAATTAATTTAAATGACGGTTTAAAAATAACCGATTTAAAAAATATTGAAACAACTCCGATTATCAACAAGTTAAATATTAATATTAGTCAATTGGAGAAAGCCGGTTATGATCATTTTATGCTTAAAGAAATTTTTGAACAACCGGAATCTCTGTTAAATACATTAAAAGGCAGATTAAAAGTTGATACAAAGGAAGTAAAACTTTCAGGCATTATAGATAATATTGAGAAATTCCGTAATGCGCGACGAATAATAATCTGCGCTTGCGGTACATCATGGCATGCGGGATTAATCGGTAAATATATTATTGAAGAATTGACTAGAATTCCTGTAGAAGTTGAATATTCTTCGGAATTCAGATATCGTAATCCTATAATTCGTGATGATGATATTGTTATTGCAATTTCACAATCAGGAGAAACTGCCGATACACTTGCCGCAATCGAACTTGCCAAGTCTAAAGGAGCATTTTTATTCGGAATATGCAATGTTGTGGGTTCCTCAATTCCGCGCGCAACTAATTCGGGAGCTTACACTCACGTAGGCCCGGAAATTGGTGTTGCCTCTACAAAAGCTTTTACGGCACAACTATCTACTCTGTTTCTTATCGCTCTTTCCATTGCTCATGAAAAAGGTACAATAAGTAATGAATACTTTGAAAAGTTAATTGATGAGCTGCAAACCATTCCAAGCAAAATTCAAGAAATATTAAAATTAAACGACAAGATTAAAGATTTTGCGAGAATGTTTACTTATGCAAAAAACTTCATCTACCTGGGAAGAGGTTACAATTATCCGGTTGCATTGGAAGGTGCTTTAAAGTTAAAAGAAATTTCTTATATACATGCGGAAGGTTATCCTGCTGCTGAGATGAAACATGGTCCTATTGCATTGATTGACGATGAAATGCCTGTTGTTGTTATTGCAACAAAGCGTGGATACTATGATAAAATAGTTAGTAATATCGAAGAAATTAAAGCTCGTAAAGGATTGATTATTTCAATTGTTACTAAAGGTGATACTCAGGTAAAAAATCTTTCGGATTACTCAATTGAAATTCCTGATACGGTTGATTGTTTTGTTCCGATATTATCTGTGATACCTTTACAATTGATATCTTATTATATTGCAATAGCTAAGAACAGAGACGTGGATCAACCGCGAAATCTGGCAAAATCTGTAACAGTTGAGTAATTATTGTCAATTTAGTTGCATTAACTTAATCTTTATTAGAGTTCTTTTTATTAAGATCGGAAAAGTTTATCTTTTAGGGAATTTATAAGATTTTGGTCATCAAAATTTCACAAAAAATATTCATTCCGATAAGCATACAATTTTCATCCGGATTGAAGGTTGACGAATGAAGTTTTGTATTTGAGTTGCAACCAAGACGGAAATAACACGAAGGAACTTGTTCCGCAATATATGCGAAATCATCTGAGGTTAACCTTTCAGGAATTTCAATAATACTTTCTTCCGAAATAATTTTTGAAGCAGCATTATGGACAATTACGCACATTTTCTCATCATTAACTAAAACAGGATAGCCCTGATTAATCTTGAAAATTGCTTCTCCTCCATTTGCTTTAGAAATACTTTCTACGGCCTCGTTTATTTTATTATGCAGAGTCGCTCTATCATTTTTACTGAAAGCGCGAACAGTACCTTTTATATTTACATAATCGGGGACAATATTTGTTGCACCTTCGGCAATAAAACTTCCCAAAGATACAACAAAAGGAAATTCCATTTTTAGAGAATTAAGTTTATCAATCTCAATAAATATTTTAGAAGCAATTGTTATCGGATTAATAATATTTGCAGGAATTGCGGCATGCCCTCCTCTACCCTTGACATCAATATAAATTTCATCACTTGAAGCCATAAAAGCTCCCTTGTGAATTCCTATTTTTCCGGTTTCCAGTTCAGGACTTAGATGTAAAGCAAATGCGGCATCATATTTTTTACTTTTGAAAAAATCCGAATCAATAAATGTTTTGGCTCCACCGGGATTCACCTCTTCTCCTGTTTGAAATAGAAGAGTTATATTACATTTTAATATGTTTCTGAAATTTGAAATAACTTTTGCAACACCTATAAGTACTGCTGTATGAACATCATGTCCGCAAGCATGCATTATACCATTATTTTTAGAAGAAAAACTTAATCCGCTTTTTTCTTCAATCGGTAAAGCGTCGATATCGGCACGAAATAATAGATTAGGATAATTATTATTAGTATTTACTTCACAAACTATGGAATATGTGTTTTCAATATAGACAGGTTTCAGATTCAAATCATATAAATAATTAAAAATAAAATCCGAAGTTTTTTTTTCCTGAAACGACAATTCGGGATATTGATGAATATGCCGCCTAAATTCTAAGATTTCCGGAAAAATATTTTCAATATAATTTATATATTCACTATTCATCTTTATTCTTTTTAACAACAATTAATGGTGATTCAACAACATTACTTGAATGTAACTCACGGTCAACCATATAAATTGAGAACATAATTGTGTCGTATTCGGTGAAAGTATTTATAAAATTAATAGTATCATAAATAGTGCCCTTAATATTTTTATTTACTCCTGATGGAGTCAAAACCGGAAGTCGCGAGTTGAAATTAACAATTGTGGCGCTACTATCCATACTATGTACTTGTGTTAAAATACCGTTTTGCATCTCAAAATAATCTACAAACAAATTGTTGTTATAAGGAGGTATATATGGCGGTAAAGTATCTCCCTGTTCTAAACCAATATCGCCGTCGCCATCGGTAAAATCAATAATCAAAACACATTTAACGGTGACATCATTTTCATTAATTAGTTTATATGAATTAAATGTGATTTGCGGTTCAATAGGATATTGTTCACGACCGTTACAAGATTGCAACAATAAAATAATTAAGACACAAAAAATTGTGATAATATTTTTTCTCATAGCTTAAGGATTAATGAAGTTTCCAATGCTTAAATAAAATTCTAAGCCTTTTCTATTCAATGATTTATTTAGTGATATTCTGATAGGAAAATTAGATATTTTCAATCCGTATGTTATTCCGATATAAGTATAGATATTATCAAAATCGATAACCTGATCCTTGATATTATCGTGCATTGATACCGCACCAACAGAGAGTATTGCATAATGTCTTTTTAAGAAATTAAATTGAAGGTCTTCTCTGAGATGGAAGATATTGTTTGCTGATAATTCCATATGCCGAAATCCTGCAAAAGGAATTACGTTCATAAATGGCTGATGATCATATCCGCCAGCATAATATTTATAAGGAAAGAAATCGCCGCCGAAAAGACTAATTCCAATATCGATATAAGTATTAAGAGTAAGATCAAACGGTTTATAATAACCTGTAGTTGAGAAACAAGCATTTACAGTATTAGTCATAAACGGCGAAATAGTATTTCTTGAAAAATCGGCAAAGATACCCTTTCCCGTATATGAAAGTTTGATTCCGGATTTCGGAAATACATCATTATCTAAAGTATTTAATGAAAATTTGAAATAACTTGTAAGACACAGATTTCCCAAGTTCAGAAAATCGGCTGCAGATATTCTTGCAACTCTTGAGAATGTTTGAAATTGAGCGCCGAATTTAATATATGAATTTACTGAAGTATTCAGTTGGAGAAATAATTCGGTTGATGTGTTTAGCAATATCGACTTTCCGGCAGCGGAATTGTCTTTGTATGTAAAATAAGGAATGGTATAAGCATTTATGGATGCACCTGGTTGAAGTTTTTTTCTTGTTGAAAAAAGATAAGTTGCATATAAATAAGGAAAAGAACTTAAGCCCAAATCTAAAGTAAAATATGAACCTTTAAGATATCCGCCGAGATTTCTGAAAGTGGTATTAAGCAACAATGTAGCATATTTTTCCTTCGAAAAGTTAAATCCGAGACTAACCGTATTAAGAGACATTTCTTCGAAACGTATAACCATTGCAGCACCATCTTTTCCGGGTAAAAGTTGGTATGTAACATATTTAAAAAAGTAGGTGCCACGTAAATTCTCGAGACTTGTTTCAATATCATCTAATTTTACATATCCAGGAACTTTGAATGTAAAACTGCTACTAATGGAATTAGGATTTGTCTTATAAAGTCCGTTCATCATCAGCGATTCAATATAAACCGAATCTAAAGGGCGGATATCCAGAAATTTAAATGGTTCACAACCCAAATTAATAAGTGAATCGGAAAGTTTTTGCAATTCATCAAGCTTTTCTTCGGCAGCAACCCTTCCGCGGTGGATAATTTCCTTATTCTGATCAAAACTACCGGAGTTCAATCCGCTGATATCCGGTTTGATAAGTACATCTATCATAGACATACTTTCTAAGTTTGATTTATACCTATTCATATCCATAAACTGATTCAACACATCAAAAACTGTAGTAATTGAATCAGGATCTTTCATATCACCCTGAACATCAAGCCCGATAATAGTTCTAACACCTTTGTTCCTTAGGTTTGAGGCCGGGAAATTATTAATAAATCCGCCGTCAACATATTTTTTATTATTGATACTTTTGGGAATTACAGCTATCGGAATAGACATACTTGCCTTTAGTGCATCCGGGAAATAACCTTCGGTTAACTCTACCGGTTCACCTGTTTCCAAATCAATTGCGATGCATAAAAACGGCGTAGGTAATTTTGAAAAATCGTCAATCATATAATACGGACTGTATAAACGGGTAAAAAGATCATCAATACGTTGTCCGTTTAAAAGTCCAGAAGGAATTCTTATATTAAAATTCGTATCAATAGGTAGAGTTAAAAAATAATTTGTTCTTATTTGTTTTTCATAAACAGATAAATTAGTAGAATTAACTTTATTACCGAGCAAATGCCCCCAATTCATATTTATTGCAATCTCTTCCAAATATTCCGGAGTGTACCCCAGGGCAATCATTCCGCCAATAATACTACCAATACTGGTTCCTGAAATATATTGTATAGGCATTCCGGTTTCTCTGATAACTTCAAGCATACCTATATAAGCTAATCCTTTTGCTCCACCTCCGCTAAAAGCAACACCAACAGTTTTTTCATCACATTCTTGAGCATGCAAAAACCGGACAGAGAACAATCCGAAGAAAATTAATATTAGAATTATGAATTTGTGTCGTAATAAAAACATATAAATCAGTACATTATTTAAGTAAAATAGCCTTCTGAGCGACTTTTTTTCCGGTTTTTTTCTGAAGTACAAAAATATAAATTTGATTTTTATTTTTAGCCGATGGAGTCCATGTTATTTTTGAAATATTTTCCTTCAGTGAAAATTCTTTCACTTTTTTATTGTTTGCATCATAAATAATTAAAGTTTGATTATTTATATCTTCTTCGAATTCAATATTAAACAATGAATTTGATGGATTCGGATAAACATTCAGATAATAATTCTTTTGATTTTCATAATTCGCTATTGAATTAACCGATGAATCAATAACAGCTAAAGCATATTCCCCCAAACTCAGTTTATCAACATATAAATCGCCGACAGATAAATTACCATATCTAATAGTGCTTAGCTTTTGCCAGGGTTCGGAATAATTTATACGGTACATCAAATAAACAGAATCATTATTTTCAATAATCAAGTCATTATCAAAATCATTCTTAGAATAAGTAAAAAGTCCGGCAATATCAGTATTACCGTAATTAATTAAATTTACTTTCCAGAAATGATTATTCGACAGTCTGTATTTACCATCTACCTTTAAAGGATCATTCGGAGCAATCATATAATGTGAGACATGCAAAAAAGAGGAATCGCTTATATCTTCAATATGAGCTTTGACATAGGTGTTATTTAAATTATGTGTTCCGGGAGTTTTTAATATTTTCTCTGTTTGAAACTTAGCGTCATAAATTTTGTCATTGTAATTTACAAAATACATTATCGGTTCAATATTTATTGTATGAACAGCATAACCGCGTTGACCGTCGAATTCGACAACAAAGGATTCACTTTCTAAGTCCAAATTCATAAAAGTTATTTCAACCTTATTACCATTAGAAAACTCATTTCTATTTCTTAATTTTTGTTGAATATAAATTTCAACTTCCCATGTATTTCCGTTTTTCACCGAAAAACACGAATCTATAAGGTAACCTGAAACACCTGCTTGATATACAAAGTTATGAAAGAAATCATTCAAATTTATTCCGGAAGCATTGCTTAATGCTTCACACAGATCTTCGGACGACATCGACGAATATTTGTTTTCTGAAAGTACTTTTTTTACCGAAGAAAAGAAAATTTCGTCACCAAGATAATTGCGTAACGAATGAACCACAATTGCACCTCTCTGGTATGCGCTTACACCATATGTGTTTGATAAGGGGATTTTATTCAATGGATAATAATCACCATCTTCATTTGGTTTATGAGCATTATTAAATACTTTACTTTTTGCCGAAAGAATATTCGACATATATCTACTCTTATCATAAAGTTCTTCTTCAAAATAATACTCTCCAAAAGTTGCCCAACCTTCATTAATCCACATGTCTTGCGCAGAAGCACAAGTAATTAGATTTCCAAACCATGAATGGAATAATTCGTGAGCATATAAACTTTCATAGGTTAAATTAGATGTAATGCAACTATTCGGAAAAGAAATATTATTCTGATGTTCCATAGCGCCTATTGATGTTGCAGTATATCCGATCCGTTCAAACATAAACGGCCCGAATTTATCTTCAAAAATATCAATTATTTCATGAATATTTTGAAAAAGTATTTCGGCAGCGCCAACCTGTGTCGGTTTTATGGTATATGTAATTGGAATTTCGCCATTTAAGCCTTGATGAATGTCTTCAACAAGAGCATAATTGCCCATAGCAAAAGAAGCGAGATAGCATGGTAATTCTTTTTCACTCTTAAAATGAAAAGTTTGAGTTCCGTTATTATTAGAATAAACATCTTGAAATATGCCGCCCGCTGTTGCGAGTTTATCATCAGGAACAGTAATATAATATTCAAAAGTAGCTTTGTCAGTGAAATTATCATTACAAGGAAACCAGGCTTTGGCAAGATTATGAGGGATAGTATTTATTCCTACGCCGAGATTATAAACATATTCGTTGTTGAAAATTACTCCGCCCCAACTTTCCGAAAAAGGCACACCATAATACCAAATATGAATTTCATTTTCTCCCTGAACCAAATAATCTGAATTTATTACGATTGTAGAATCGCTTAAGATATAGTGTGTCACCGTATGACCATTAACCTTAGCATTATCAACAGCCATATTTAAAAGATCAAAAGTAATGGAGTTTATATTTTCGGCAAGTTCGAGAGTTATTAGAGTATTTGCATATAAAATTTTGTTTTCTACATCAATAGTATCAATAGAAATAGTGTATTTTTTTACATCATATTGATTTTGCGCATGAATATTTATAGCAAAAAATATTGTAAAAATACTGTATATAAGTAGAGTTCTTCGCATACATTTAAATTTTATTGAATTACAAAAGTAAGAAAAATAATTAACAGTTAACAATTAACAATGAATAATGAACATTAATTAATTTTATTAATTGTGCAAATTTGTTTTTAAATATATTCGACCAGATTTCATCCAAATAAAAGATGACAACAAACTCTAAAAGTTGTTATGGAATATTTGAGAAATCACATAAATCCATGTGTGCGCTAATAATTATTAATACGGAAACTAAATGTTGCTATAAGTCATTATCTATTTTGAGAAATATTACAAAAATTTTACAACTAAAGGATGTATTTCGTATGTATTTTTGAGATATTTTGGAATAAGAGCATAAAAAAAGACAGTAAATACAAGCTTTGAACTTTTAATTTACTGTCTTTCAGATGTCGGGGTAGCAGGATTTGAACCTGCGACCTCCTGCTCCCAAAGCAGGCGCGATAGCCGGACTACGCTATACCCCGTTTCATACGCGGTGAGTTTTGTGAACCATATTTCTAAACCATATATTCAACAGGATTATGATTTTTATTTGGTTAAAAAATACTATAGTTGCACAGTTTTTGTACAACATTGTATTATATAAAACTCGGGTGCAAAAGTAATATATTTTTTTGATATAATTAAAATTTTTACAATAAATATTTTAATTACTGCAATTCCAGACAATTAAAAGTAATAGGTAAATTCAGTTCAAAAACTATATCCGCATAAAAATAACTCAAATAGACATAATTATTAGAGAGTTACCTGATGGTTACAAATTCTCACACCTTAATTTTTCTATATTCCTTCGGTGAATACCCCGTAGATTGTTTAAAATACTTCCCGAAATGCGATTGACTGAGGAAATTAAATTCATCACTAATTTGTTGGATCGTCATAGTTGTGGTTTTTAATAAAGCTTTGGATTCTAGAATAATGTAATCTTTTATCCAATCGCGGGGATGTTTTTCGCTCACTTCATATATAATTGCGCTCATGTTTTTAGCTGTCATAGACAATCTATCTGCATAAAATTGCACAGTATGTTCACGTTTAAAGTGCTTTTGCAGTTCCATAATAAACATTTCTAATACTTGCTCTTTATAAGTTCTACTTTCAGGTTTTGTTTGGTTATTTAAGGTGTCACATATTATATAAAACATAATACGAAAATAATGTTGCACAATTTGAGAAAGAAAGATGCTTTTATTTTCACTGATTTTATTTTTTAACAGGTTGAAAATTTGCATCATTTCAGACATTTCTTTGTCTGATAGCTCAGTAGACGGTGATTTTAAAAAAATGTTTTTCAAATTTACCGCCATAATAAAATCATGTTGTACGTTAAAAAAGTTATTAGTCATAATAATACATCCTGCCGTAAAATCAGATGTAATTTCCGTTATTTGAAAAATCTGTCCGGCAAGAATTGTCAAAATATGATTTTTGGAGACCGTATATTCATTAAAACCAATATTTATTCTCATAAACCCTCGTTTACAAAAAATAATAACATTTGTTGTTAATCGAACCGGATAAGGTGTAATAGCATAAAAAAGAATGTTTTCTATAGGTTTTGACAAATTATCGAAAATCATAAAATCATCATAAATACTTCCGGGATTCAGAAAATCACGAACTTTAAAATTTTCTACTTCAACTATTTGCTTTTTCATTATGAATATAATTTTAATCTTCAAATTGAGTCAACAAAGATATATAACATTTTTCTTACCTAATTTATATTTTAGACTTATATGCTATAAAAATATGAAAATTTAACTTAAAATAATCTAAATGATGACAAATGTACCAATTTTTTGGAGTTTTATAACTTTTTCGAACCTCGGAAGGAATATAATTTTGCACTAAAAAATTTAATTTATCTTAAAAATCCACCTCCAAAGGAGGTGGATTTTTAAGATAAATTAAAGCAAAAACCTTATTGGGGGAATCATTTTTGGTCTCGTGGTTATTTTGTCAATACCGTTGGTCTCAATGAAGATATGATTCGTCGTTACGTTCAATATCAAGAAGAACAAGAC